>CALVZF010000022.1 GCA_944372455.1 uncultured Bacilli bacterium | reverse complement strand
ATTAAATCCTTTATTTACGTCAGAAACTAATTGAAATAAATTTTGTCTAGCATTAGTTATGTTTATAGTATTCATATCCATCACCTCGCTTACATTATAACGTACTTTTTAATGTACGTCAACTCTTTTATATTATTATATGTTAAAATGAAAAATAAATACATTTAAAAACTCAAACTTTTATAAGTTTGAGTAACTATCAATATGGTGCGCCCGAAGGGATTCGAACCCCTGACCTTTTGGTTCGTAGCCAAACACTCTATCCAGCTGAGCTACGGGCGCAATTAATTTTAAATACGAACATATATTAACACAATCTAATAACTGAGTCAATAGTTTAAACTTAAAATTAAAGATGGTATGATATAATTAACTAAAGAAGAGGTAAGTAAACTATGATAATAGATAAACATTGGGACAAGAAAAAGTATGCAAAATTCATAGAAAAGTTAAAAGTTTGTAGTGATGAAAAATATAAAGCTTTTAACCAAAAATTAATATTAAATAGTAAATATGAAATTTTAGGAGTTAGAATTCCAGAACTAAGAAGAATAGCTAAAGAAATATACAAAACTACAAATTATAAAGAATTTATAGAAATTGATAATGAAAAATACATGGAAGAAGTTTTAATAAAAGGATTTGTAATAGGACATATAAAAAGTCAAGAAGAAACAGATAATTATATTAAATCCTTCATATATAAAATAGATAATTGGTGTATATGTGATACATTTTGCAACAGCCTAAAAATAGTTAATAAAAATAAAGAAAAATATTTTAACTTTTTTACAAAAGAAATAGATATATCAATCAACTATGGAATTAGAACTAGTCTAGTAGTATTAAATTCTTTTTATGTAGAAAATAAATATATACATAGAATCTTAAATTATGTTGATAGTATCAATAACGATTATTATTATGTATCAATGGGAATAGCTTGGTTACTTAGTACTTGCTATATAAAGTGCAGAAAAGAAACAGAAGAATATTTAAAAAATAATACTTTAAGCGATTTTACTTATAATAAAACTATACAAAAAATAATAGAATCTAATAGAGTCGATATTAAAACTAAAAATATATTACGTCAAATGAAGCGTTAATTTTTGACATTTTTATATTAATGTATTAAAATTTAATTAAGAAAGTTGGATGATAATATGGAAAATGAAAAGAAAACACAAATTATTAATTTTAATCATAACGATAATAGTGCTTTTGTTATAGATAAAGTAACGAAAAATTTAATAGCTCAAACTAGTAAACTAGATATCATTGATCAAATGAATGTAGGAGCAGAAACTAATCAAATTTTAAGTATAAGAAAACCTTTTAAAAATGATAATTATTATACTTTTGTGGTTACAGGAAATGAAGTTATATATTATATAAATATAAACGAAAATGATAAAAAATATATAAATGAATTGCATAATTTATATTTACAAATAAAACTTAAAAATCAAAAAATTAAAAAGTTAAAAGTATTAAAAACTAGAATAACTTCAACACTATTAGTAGCTGCTGCCATTGCAACTTACGGTACCATTTTGCACAATCACGATGATAAGTTAAGACAAGTAATGGATGAACAAAATAAAATAATGAGTGATAGTACTAATATTGATCCAAAAACTGCATATCATCAAGCAATTGATACCTTAAGAACTAATGAAGAAAAAACCGAATCTAGTACTCCTAAAGAGTATATAAATGGAACAGATCAAACAGTTGAGGAATATTACGAAGAGAAATTATTAAATAACCCTTACGATCCTCAAGTAAGAAAAGCTTATGAAGCTTATCAAGAATATTTGTATGGAAATGATGATAAAGAAGAAAACTCTAAAACTAAATAGTGTTTTCTTCTTTATTCAAAAATCAAAAAAAGCTTGACTTTAAATACATTTGTTCGGTATGATAGTTTTGTGAAAAAACATATAGCGCTAACAATAGAAAGGTTTTAATACAATTTTTTGCATTACAATATTTTAGGTGATTACATGAATTATATAAAAGGAAATTTTAGAAAAAGCATATATAAATCAGATAGTGGTTTTACCGTTGGAATTTTCAAAATTAAAGAAACCAACGATGAAGCAATGGAAGATTATGTAGGTAAAACAATAACTTTTTCAGGAACGTTTTTAGATCTAAATCCCGATGATTTATACATATTTTATGGTGAGGGAGTAAAACATCCAAGATATGGATTTCAATATAGTGTCAATAATTACGATAGGGTAAAACCGGAAGAGAAAGATGGAATCATTGAATTTTTATGTAGTGATTTATTTAATGGTATAGGAGAAAAAACTGCCCAAAAAATAGTTGAAACCTTAGGAGAAAATACTTTAGATTTAATAATTGAAAATAAAGATAATCTATTATTAGTACCTGGTTTAAAGCCTAAAAAAATTGATGAAATTTATAACACTTTAATGAAATATAATGAAAGTCATAATACTATAGTTTACCTTACTAATTTAGGCTTTTCAATGAAAGATGCTTTAAATATTTATAGTAAGTATAAATCAAATACAATTCAAAATATAGAATATAATATATACATGCTTGCAGAAGATATTGAAAATATTAATTTTGATAAATTAGATGAAATAGCTAAAAATTTAAATTACGAAAAAGACGACGAAAGAAGAATAGAAGCAGGAATTATACATATAATGAAAAAAGTGTTGTTTGAAAGAGGAGATACTTATTTATTGAAAGAAGATATAGTAAATAATACTTTAAAATACTTAGATATAAATAAAGATATTGAATTTAATTTAATAAACTTAAATAAAGAGGGTAAAATAATAATAGAAAATGAAAAATATTACTTAGAAGAATATTATAGTGCAGAAAAAAATATTGCGGAAACATTATATCGTCTATCTAATTTAAAATTAAAAAATAAAATTGATATTGATAAACAAATTGAAAGATTAGAAGATATCAATAATATTAAATACAATGAACAGCAAAAATCTGCTATAAAAAAAGCTATTGAAAATAATCTATTAATTATTACGGGAGGACCAGGAACAGGTAAAACTACCATTATTAAGGCAATCGTAGAAATATATAGGGAAATAAATAATTATACATATGAAGAACTAACAGAAAAAATAGCGTTACTTGCTCCAACAGGAAGAGCAGCTAAAAGAATTAGCGAATCAACTCTTTTAAAAGCTTCAACTATACACAGATTTTTAAAATGGAATAAGGATTCTTTAGAATTTTTAGTAAATGAATACAATAAGGATTTTAGTGAGTTTGTAATTATAGATGAAGTAAGTATGATTGATGTTAATTTATTTAATTCTCTCTTAAAAGGATTAACTAATAATGTTAAAATAGTATTAGTGGGGGATTACAATCAATTACCAAGTGTAGGAGAAGGACAAGTATTAAAAGATATGATTGAAAGTGAAATAATTGATACAGTCCATTTAGATTTGTTATATAGACAAAATGAAAATTCATATATTGTTAGTTTAGCACACGAAATAAAAAACGACGAACTATCATTAGAGTTTTTAAATAAAAAAGATGATTATGCTTTTATTGAAAGTGTAAGTCCATTGATTAAATATAACATTGTTGAAATAATTAAAAAAGCTATAAATAAAGGTTTTAGTTATAAAGATATACAAGTTTTAGCACCTATGTACAAAGGAGTAAATGGAATTGATAATTTAAATATTGAATTGCAAGAAATATTTAATCCTGCTTCAATTGAAAAAAAAGAGATAAAAGTTGGAGAAGTAATATATAGAGAAAATGATAAAATTTTACAACTCACAAATATGCCAGACGATAATGTATATAATGGAGATATTGGTTATATTTCCATGATTAAAACTGCACATGAATCCAAATCCAAAAAAAATGAAATTTATGTAGATTTTGAAGGGATAGTAGTTAAATATGAACCTAAAGATTTTATTAATATTAAACATGGCTATGCCATAAGCATTCATAAAAGTCAAGGTAGTGAGTTTAAAATGGTCATAATGCCAATGGATAATACCTATAAAAGAATGCTTTATAAAAAATTAGTTTATACAGGAATTACAAGAGCTAAGCAAAGCCTAATTTTAGTGGGAAGTTCTACTTCTTTTAGTTATGCAGTTTCAAATACTTTTGACTATGAACGAAAAACTTCACTAAAAGATTTTCTCATAAATAAAATTTCTCAAACGTATAAATAATTCTAAATTTGCCATAATATGAATGACGTATTAATACGTCATTCATATTTTTTGGCTAAGAGGTGATAAAATGAAAAAAACAACAAAAACAATTACTATGTTATCCTTACTTGGTGTAGCTTCTTATTTAGCATATAAAAATAAAGACAAAATAAAACATATAGCACTTGATATGTCAGATTTAATGAAGAAGGAAACTAGTAAGCTAGAAGATATGATGTAAAAAATAAAGGAGTTGTTTCCTTTATTTTTTATTTTAAAGATTGTTTAATAAGTTTAGCATGCATAACTACTTTCTTATCTCCATCCGCACAAGTAGATAAAGTTAAAATCTTATCATTTGTATTAAGAGTTACTCCAAATTTATATATACTTCTATTAGTAATAGTATCAATAAATCTTTGAAATTCACTATCACTACTAAATTTAGTTGTAATATAATAGCTTTCAGTAGGAATTCTATATACACTAAATACTTGCCATAAAGTATTTTTAGTTGGAGTAGATAAATGAACAACATAATTATCCTTATTTTTATACCAGTCACTCTTTGTTATATTTTTTAAAGATCCAAACATTGTTTTATCAAGTCTACTATGACCATAAATAATATTATTTTGACTTAATTCGTTAAGATTGTTTCTGTAATCTAAGAAAACCCAACCTGCTTCATTATAAGTTTTATCAAATGAATGAGTTAAATAATATTTATTGTCAGAGGTTTGAACTACTGGATAATTAATATTAGTACCGTTTAATTTTATCCAAGCTACTGTATCACTATTTTTAGAAATTAGATTATCAAAATTAACATCAATTAATGGCATTTTAATATAATACCAATAATCATTTTCTTTTTCTTCTGGAGGATTAACACTTTCTGTTTCTGTTACCTGTTCATCAACCTCATCAATTTGCGTTTTTTGATGGATATTTTTTACTTGTTTTAAAGTTTTATCGTTATCAATTCTCCACATAAAAACCTTATATAAAGAAAAAATAGAAATTAGGATACATACAATCAGAATTATCAAATAAAGATTTCTCTTAACTTTCTTTTTTAATTTTCTTTTAGACATTTTATCACCACATTAATTATATAATAATTATTCTTGTTTTTAAATAAAGATTTTTAAATAAAAACCAAATTTGACTAAATTTGTGTATTTTGGTAAAATAATTGCAATAAAGGGGAGAAAAAAATGAATAATGAAAGATTTACACAAATTGTAGAACTAGTTAATAAATATTTAAAGTCAATTAATAATCCATATAGAGATGAATTAAATACAAATGAACAAATAAAATCTAAATTTAAAAAACAATTAAAAACCAAAGAGGAAGAAATTATATTTGATACTTTAGCATACTTTAAAGATATAGAAACATTTAGACAAGTGGCTATGAGAAATAATAATAAGACTGAAGAAATAATAAAAGAATTACATATACCAAGAAGTGAATCATATATAGTAGATAATATGAAATGGATTTGTAGTAAATATCAAGTAAACAATCAAAATAATGATTACAATATGAATGATACAAATTCAGTTTCTGATAAAGATAATTTAGATAAGGAAGCTGATATATTAAGTAATAAAACTACAATTCATTCTTACAAAAATACTTCTGAAGTTAAAGATAAAGAAAGTAAATTAAATAATTCTAATGATATTACAATGTTAAAAATTCTTTTAGAAAATGCAGAAAATCAAAAGAAATCCCTTAAAAATGAGAATTTTAATTATCAAAGAAAAATTGAGCAATTAGAACAAGATAATATGTTATTAAAACAAGAATTAGAAAGTTATAAAGAAACAATTGATTTAATAAGAATTCTTATAAATAAAAAAGAAATAGATAAGAATATAGATCAAGATAAAAAAATTTAAAATTTGCACTAAAGTGTAAATTTTTTTATTACATAAATAAAAATTAAATCATCTTTTACATTATTTTAGGTTATTAATAAAAATAAGGAAATAACATAATATTAATTGGTGATATTATGTTTCAAAGACATATTAATAAAAAAATTAAAATAGTATTAATAGTTATAATCTTTTTATTTGCTCTAATTGTATGTAAAGTAGGGTATATACAATTATTTCAATATAAAAAACTTAATAAATTAGCTAAAAGTTTATGGAGTAGGAATTTACCAATTGAAGCAAATAGAGGGAAAATATATGATAGAAATGGAAAAGTTTTGGCAGATAATTTAACTACCACTTCATTAGTTTTAATT
Organism: uncultured Bacilli bacterium; assembly: GCA_944372455.1. Lineage (GTDB taxonomy): Bacteria > Bacillota_I > Bacilli_A > RF39 > UBA660 > SIG205. The sequence goes on along the minus strand of CALVZF010000022.1, from coordinate 16,487 downwards.
CCAAATCAAATAAAAGATAAAGATAAAGTAAGCGAAGATTTAGCAAATATTTTGGGAGTTACAAAAGAAGAAATGTTAAAACATGTTGGTAAAAAAACTTCAATTGAAAGAGTACACCCAGAGGGTAGAAGATTATCTTATGAAATTGCAGACAAAATAAGTGCCTTAAATTATGATGGAGTTTACTTAGTAAAAGAAGCAAAAAGATTTTATCCAAATCAAAGTTATTTATCACATGTTTTAGGATTTGTCGGTATTGATAATCAAGGGTTAAGTGGACTTGAATTAGAATATGATAAATATCTTACTGGATCAAGTGGAGCAATAAAATATTTCTCTGATGCAAAAGGAAATCATTTACAAATGTCAGAAGTATATCAAAAACCACAAGATGGAATGAATATGGAACTTACAATTGACTATGATATTCAAGCATCTATAGAAAGAGAACTTGATAATGTTGTTAAAAAATATAGCCCCGAAAAAGCTTTAGCAGTAGCGATGGACCCTAATACTGGTGAAATACTAGGAATGAGTTCTAGGCCAAATTTTGATCCCAATAATTATCAGAATTATACTTTAGAAGAAACTAGTAGAAATTTACCAATTTGGGCTACTTATGAACCAGGTTCAACTTTTAAAATTGTAAGCGCCAATAGCAATTACAAATCATAATGGAAAATTCACAAAATTTTTTGAGAATTTAATAAAAAAATTAACAGCAAGTTGACAAATTTTGCCCAAAGTAGTAAAATTTGTCTTAAAATTATTTGAAGAAAAAACAAATTATTATGAAAAAAATTGGGATTTTATATTCAAATATCACTATTTTAACTAACATTTTTTCTCATATTGCTTATGTCTTCTTTTCCTTGTTTTTAAATATGTTAATTATTAAGGTTATTTTATCATCTAAAATAGTTAATGTATTTTTATATTATATGAGGTAATGATTTGTAATAAATTTTAATAAGATTAATGATAATTTAGTTAATAAAAGTACAAGAACTATTAAACTTTATTAATAATAATAATAAAAACATAAAAAAGTGAATTAGAAGATTTCCCACCAGCATTTTTAAAGTTAGAATACTATATATAAATTAGTAAGAGAAAATATATAATTAATATTATCTAATCAAAACATTAAAGAATAAAAAAGTCTAATAAAGATAGGATGATTGTAATGTTAGAAGAAATACAAAAATTATTGAAAAGATATAAAAACGAAATAATTGGTATTTTAAAAGATATAGAAACTGAGAATGTCGCAATTGAAGAATATAATTTATCAATTAAAGCATTAGAAAACAATAAAAAATATATTAATGGAAAAGTCAATAAAATATCTTCATATATGCCAATGAACTTGCCCTTATATTCAATGGTGATATATACTATCATTCCAAAATTATCTTCTGAAAAAAGTTATTATAGACCGTCAACAAAAACATTAGATCAATCAAAAAGAATTCATAAAATATTAGATTTAGATAAATATAATATTAATTTATTTGATGGTTCTAGAATTGATTATTTAAAAAAAGAAGTTTTAAATTCAGATGTTGTGGTGTTTGTTGGAAAACCCGAAAATGCTGATTTATTATCAAAAAGATTATCAGAAAAAAACATGTTTATATATTTTGGAGTAGGTCAAAATCCAGTAATTTTAACTAATAATGCTGATTTAAATATGGCAAGTAAAAAAATTGCTGAAACCATTATGTTTAATTATGGACAAGATTGTGCAAAACCAAATATCATATTATGTAAAAAAACATTATATAAAGATTTTTTAAAAAAATTAATTATCGAAATAGAAAAAAACATAGAACAAAAAACTACAATTAAAAATTTGAATACACTTAAAGATGTTGCAAATTTGCTTGTAAAAAATATTAATTATATAGAATATGGTGGAAAAATTGATTTTAAAGAAAACACATTAGATCCAATAATTATTACTAAAGAATTGTCAGAAGATAATAGTAATTATGATGAATTTTATGCTCCCGTTTTTAGAATTATGTTATATAATAATATTACAGAATTAAAGCAATATTTTTCAAATAAAAGATATAAGGAAGAAAATATGAATATATCATTATTTGGAGAATCAACATTTATAAGCAATTTACCTTCATCATTAGTTTTGCATAATGAAATGGTTCCTGAAATTGATAACGGATATTGTGAATATGGAGGATATGGAGAAAAAACATCATACTTATTATATAAAGGCGTAAAGGTTATAAAGCCAATATTAATCAATAGAGAAATTGAATATTTTTTTAATAATCCCAACTTTGATTATTCATCAGATAGATTTAAAAATGCACCATCTTTTAAAACAAAGTTAAATATTATATTATTTGATGAATATAGAAGTTTTATTCAAAATTTATTTAAAAACAATTTGAACTTTTCATTTGTTTTTGGTTCGTATGCAAAAGGAACTGCTAAAATATCATCTGATATAGATATGCTTGTATGTTTACAAAAAAATGATAAAGAAACAGAAAAAAAATTTAGAGAATGGTATTTTAGATATCATTATATGTATGGAAAAACACCGGATTTTTATTATCCTGGAGAGATAGTTACTAATGAAAAATTAAATAATATAATTTGTAATAATAAAAATATTGAATTTAAATTGATAAATGATGCAGACACTTTTGATGCTTTATTTTATACTCAAATATTCACTGATAAAAAAAGAGAAATAATAGGTAATCAAGAGTTGTTGTTAAAACACGAATATGAATTCAGAAAATTTATACCAGATTTTTGTAATCAAATTTATGAGTTATTAAAGAAGAATAATATGATTAAAGATGAACGTGATAATACGAAATGTCTAATTGCTCTAGCATGTAACGATTTATTATTTTTTGGAAAAAGATTAAAATATGATATGCCAGAAGATGAATATGGGGATATAACGGAAAAATTAGATGATGGTTTTCTTACTAAATGCTTAAAAAGAAAACCCAAAATATAAAATTTTAAAACTAATTAAAAAATTCTCAGATTTACTGGATTATATGTGTGGAATAATAATATATGGAGGTTATGAAATTATGAAGTTAAAAGAGTATATTAAACAAGAAAATTTATTATTACCAGATTATAATAATTTAAATATAGTTGATTTAGTTAAATACCTATACAGTAAATATGGTATTAAATGTGAAGAAAATGACAATATTAAAAAGTTGAAAGATATTATTCCTGATAAAAAACATACGATATTTATATTGGTAGATGGAATGGGTAGTAATTTAATTAATATATTAAACAATAATTCAATTTTAAAGAAGAATAAAATAACAGATATGATAACTGTTAGTCCAAGTTCAACAGGTTGTGTTTTAACATCTTTGGCAACTGCTACTTATCCTAGTGAACATGGAATCATAGGATGGTATAATTATAATAGAGAACATAATATTGGCTACTACCCACTTCTTTTTAGTGATAGAAGGCATAATAAAGATTTAAAAGAATTTGATATTAAAGTTGGTGATATATTTAAAGTAAACTCTAAACTAAATGAATTAAATGTTAAAACTACTGTTTTATACCCAGATTATATATGTGATAGTGTATATTCTAATTATGTTGCTAACGACAATATTAGAACATCTTATACGACTATGGAAGATGCATTTAATCAGATTATAAAAATCACATCATCAAATGAAAAAACTTTTACTTATCTATATTTACCAGATATAGATAATTTAGAACATGATAATGGGTATGATAGTAAAATTGTATTAAATGAAATGTATAATATTGAAACTCAATTAAATAGATTACAAAATAATGATGTTGTAATGATAATTACTGCTGATCATGGTCAAACAAATATAAATAAAGATATTATTATGGATTTTAAAAAATACAACAAATATTTTTATGCATATCCGGGAATTGATTTTGGAATGGCAACTTACTATATAAAGCAAAATATGGAAAAAGAATTTATAAAAGAATTTAATAAAGATTATAAAGATATGATGTATTTATTTAAAACAGAGGAATTCATTAATAACAAAGTGTTTGGTCCCAATAAAAATAACCATAATTTATTAGATAATTTAGGAGAATATATTAGTCTTTGTAATTGCGATTCTCAATTTATTAATTCTAATGAAATAGATAAATATTATGGAAAAACAAAAGGTAATCATTCTGGTTTAACAAAGGATGAAATGATTATTCCATTAATAATAATTAGTTAATTAATTTTTTATTATCCATTGACCAAAAAATTAATAAATATTTTAAAGCTATTAAAAAAATAATGTCTAAATATTTAGTATAAGTTCTTTTTAATTATATTATTCATACACTTCCATTGTGGAGGTGTTTTTTTGGTTATAAATTATTATATATTAAAAAAGAACGTTAATATACGGTTAAATAAAATAAAAAAACACTATTTTATCAAGCAACTAAAAGAATATCTTAATGAATAAAATGCAAATTGATATCCCTAGAATTTCAGTTTTAGAAGTAGAGTTAATAATAAATAATCAATTGCTTGAAGATGGTGTCATTAGTGAAGTGCAATTTCATGAAGTAAGCAAAATAATATATGAAAAAATAAATAAATTAAAAAATCAAGGGGGTAAAATATGAAATTTTATAAAGTAAGAGAAGCAATACTACAAGGAAAAAACATAGCGGATTTACCCTTGAGAGTGACTTTCTATGCGCGAGTTTCTACTGAAAGTGATGAACAATTAAATTCATTAGAAAATCAAATTTCTTACTTTAAAGAATTTATTACTTCCAATCCTAATTGGATTTATGTTGATGGTTATATTGATGAAGGTATAAGTGGTAGTTCGGTAAAAAGGCGAAAACATTTTTTAAGAATGATAGAAGATGCAAAAAGCGGGTACTTTGATTTAATAGTTACTAAAGAAGTATCAAGATTTTCAAGGAATTTATCTGATAGTATAAAATATACTCAAGAATTAATGACGAATGATGTAGGAGTTTATTTTCAGTCAAATGGAATTAATACTTATGATCCAAATTCTGAATTTATATTAAATATGATGGGAAGTGTCGCGCAAGAAGAAGTTAAAAGACTATCTGCTCGTATTAAGTGGGGACATAAAGAAGCAATAAAAAAAGGAAGGATTTTAGGATCTAATAGTATCACTGGTTATAGAAAAGATAATGCTAAATTAGTCATAGTAGAAAAAGAAGCACAAATTGTAAGAAAAATATTTGAATTATATGCAACTGGTAATTATGGACTCTACAAACTTGCTATGGAATTACACAAACAAGGAATAAATAATTCAAAAGGTAAAATTTACGATAAAGATACTTTAAAAAGAATATTATCAAATCCTAAATATAAAGGTTTCTACTCAGGTCATACAACTGAAATTATAGATTATAGAACAAAAAAAAGAATTTATGTTCCTAAAGAAGAAAGAGTTATTTATAAAGATAACAGTATTCCAGCGATAGTTAGTGAAGAATTATGGAATCGCGCTAATGAAATATTAAACTTAAGGAGTAATATTGTAAAAAATAAAGAGTTATCAAATAAAAGAGCAACAAGAAAATATGCTTATAGTGGTAAAATATTTTGCAGGGAACACAATTTTAATTTTCAAAGATCAAGTGGTAGCAGTAAAAGTAAAAAGCCTAGATGGGCATGTGGTTATTATATGAAATATAGATTAAAAGCATGTGAAAGTCCAATAATATTAGAAATAGATTTAGATAATATATTTGGTGATATTATGGATAAAATATTCAAAAATAAAGATTATATTGAAAAAGAAATGATATCTTATTATTCCAATTTAAAATTATCTAATACTTACCAAAATGAAATAAAAAAAGTAAATAGTAAAATAGATGAAATAATTAAAAAAAAAGATAAAATACTAGAACTAAATGTTAATGGTAATATAAGTAATTTAGAATTTCAAGAAAGAAACGAGAAATTTAATAAAGAAATAGAAAATTTAAAAAATAAAATTATAACTTTAAAAAAAGAACAGAATTTAATGTCAGTTAGTACTTCTAATTTAAAAAATATAGAATCTGCTATTAAAAATCAATTAAAATTTAAAACTAATACTCAATCATTCGTAGAAGCATTTGTTGAAGAAATAATTGTTTCAAAAATAAATAATGATAGAAATAATATTAAATTAGATATATTTTTAAATTTAAATAGAAAAATTCAAGCTATAACAAAAGAATCTAGATACTTAAGAAATATTAATGAGTGGTCATCAATATATAGTTCTACATATAATACCTCAAAACCTAGTCGAGTAGATTTTAAAAAAAATACTTTTACCTATAATGTTTATTTAAATAGAATTGGCAGTTAAGGTGGAATCTCATAATTCTTATCTTATTTTTTTACCTTTTTAGTACTTGTTATTGGCGGTTACTTTTAAAATTATTACTTTAGCAAGCGCTTTAGAAGAAAATAAAGTAGATTTAGATAAAGAAACATTTAACGATAGTGGTAGTGTACAAGTGGAAAATGCTAGAATAAAATGTTGGAAAGCGGGAGGACATGGACATCAAACTTTTTTAGAAGTAGTTCAAAATTCATGTAACCCTGGATTTGTTGAATTAGGACAAAGATTGGGAAAAGAAACATTATTTAGTTATATAAATAAATTTGGATTTGGTAAGAAAACAGGAATTGATTTGAATGGCGAATCAGTAGGTATACTTTTTCCAATATCTAAAATTGGACCTGTGGAACTTGCTACAACTGCTTTTGGTCAAGGAGTTTCAGTTACTCCAATTCAACAAATTACCGCAGTTAGTGCTGCAATTAATGGGGGAAAATTATTAACTCCATACATTGTAAAAAGTTTTCAAGAACCAGAAACTAACACAGTAATTAAAGAAAATAAACCCAAAATTAAAGCTCAGGTAATAAGTAAAGAAACTAGTGAAAAAGTACGTTATGCTTTGGAACACGTAGTAGCACTTGGCTCTGGAAGAAATGCTCATATAGATGGATATAGAGTAGGGGGTAAAACTGGTACTGCTCAAAAAGTAAAAAATGGAGCTTATATGGTAGGAAATTACATAGTTTCATTTATTGGATTTATGCCTGCAGATAATCCTAAAATAATACTTTATGTTGCCATTGATAATCCTAAAGGAGTAGTTCAGTATGGTGGAACAGTAGCTGCACCAGTTGCTCGTAATATTTTATTAGATGCAATAAATATTCTTGGAATAGAAAAAAGTGATACTCAAATAGAAAAAAGTTATAATTGGAATGACAAAAAATATTATGAAGTACCAAGAGTTATAGGATTAACTACTAAAGAAGCTCAAGAAGAGTTAAAACATTTTCAAGTAGAATATTCTGGAACTGGCGAAACCATAGTAGAACAATCTCCAAAAGCGGGAGAAAGAATACTAGAAGGAGAAAAAGTAAGATTACTTCTAACTGATTAAAAAAATAAAAGTCTTCTGACTTTTATTTTTTTAATTCAATTCTTACTTTTTTTAATACTTTCATTACATCATCTTTTTTATCAATTTGGTTATTTATACAATATCTTAAAGCGTATAATCTGCTTATATATTCTGTCCTAGTTAAAGTAGTATAATTCATATTATCCTCTCCAACAATATGATCAAGCATTTTATTTTTAGAACCAGCTAAATTTTTTTTATATAAAGGATTTTGAAAAACAGAAAAGTAAAGTTCATCAATAAAATCTTGATATTGTTCACTATATCTATTAATAGTTCCAATTGGAGTATATAAAATTCCATCATTTTGCCACTTATATGGGTCCATTCCTCTTAAATGATAAGCATCAACGCCAGAATATTCATAGCACAATTTCCTTATATTTTCATCTTTATATTTTAATGATTGAATTGCTCCTTCAATTGAACTAACCTTATTTTTAAAATATTCAAATTTATAAGGATACAAATTTGATAAAATTTTTGCCTCTGTTTCTTTTCTTTTGTAACTAATATCAATATAAGTATCTGTTACCCCAATTATTTTATAATCACTATCTCTTTCCAAATAAATTGGAGTTATTATTCCATTTGTTATATCTCTATTATTAATAATTTTATCCATAAATTTTCTTTCTCCTTTTATATCCTATTTTAATTTTAATTAAAATTCATGTCAAGATCTGACAAATAAATATTTTTTATTTATCAAAGCATTAAATCATGTTATAATAATAATGGTGATTCTCATGAGAATATTTAGTAATTGGTTTAAAACTCCTAAAGAAAAAAAAGAAATTGAAGTTCTTAGTAAAAAACCCAGTGTTCTTATGCATACATCTGCACATAAACCTGATAAAGTAGGTTTAATCAGGCCAATATTTAATAAAGAAGTAAATAAAAATAGTGTATTTGCTACTGATAGTGAAAAACTAGCTCTTCTTTACGCTTTACAGCCTTTTTTTTCATTTAGATTTGGAAAAAACAATCAAGAAATAGGGGTAATATTACTTGGAACAGATCATGATCTTTTAAAAATTGATAATAGAACTGCTTATATTTATTATGTGGATTCTCTTACATTTTCTCCTGTAATTAAAGAAGATGGTTACTATGAAAATGAATGGACTTCAGATAATGAAGTATATGTAAAAAAAGATACCTCTCCTAGAGAAGTCCATTTTATAGATATATTAAGAAATGGAATTCAAGTGTTTTGGGTAAATAATATAGATACACTTAATGAAATAGATAAAGAAATTATTAGTAATGAAATAACTACTGGTGAAAAAAAATTACAATATTTAATAAACCAGACAAATTGGAAACCTGACAAAGTAATTTATTTGAATCGTTTTAGAAATGTTTGTCCAGTTCAAATAGATTCAAATGGTAAGATAAATTTAATAAGAAGTGGTGACACTTTATGAGAAGCAAATTGAATAAAAAAGGGTTTACATTAATTGAGTTATTAGCAGTAATTGCAATCTTAATGTTATTAGTAGGTATTGCTTTTCCATCAATTATGAATCTTCGTTCTAGAAGCACCAATAAAGTAACTGCTACTCAAAAAGAAGAATTTGAATCTTTGGCAAAATTATTAGGTAATGATTATAAATCATCATTAGGTGATACAACAGATTGTTATTTTCTCTCATTAAAGGAAATGGTAGAAAACGATTTGTTATCAGAAATACCTACTGATGCAAATGGAAAAAGTTATGATGAAAATTCAGGAGTTAAGATATGTGGAGGTAATCCAATAACTTATGAATATTTAAACTCAAATGAAGGGTTAACTAGTGTTTATAATTTAACACCTAATGAAGTAGTATATGATGAATTTACAATTCCTTCAACAGGAGGAAGCGGTGGAACAGGTGAAGACGGAACAGAAGTAATATATCAGCAAATAGGAAAAGATAATTCAGGAGCAAGTACACCAGAATTTTCAAGTTTTGAAAATGTAGTTCCAGCAATATATGATGAAAGTTGTGATTTCAATAAAGGGTGTTGGAGAGTAGCAGATACTTCAAAAAATTGGTACAATTACAGCAAAGGTATTTGGGCTAATATTATTGAAGTAAAACCAACTGGTAGTTATTGTGATCGTAACGCACAAGCTGTTTGTTTTGATTCTTTGTATAAGCATTCTGCTGCTTTTTATAAGGCAAATCCTGGAACTCGTATATCAATTGACGATATCAAAAGAATGTTTGTATGGATACCAAGATTTAAAGAAATAAGTACTGTTGAAGAAAATGGACATTTAAAAACTAATATACAATTTAGAACAAAAAGTGAAGATGCCCATCCTGCCTTTACCAATGAAAAAGTAACTTCATCAACTAATATAACTAATACTGAAGCAAATGGTTTTTGGGTTTATAAATTTGAAAATAAGGGACGTCCATTTGCAGTAGAATTACAATATTATTATATAAGTCGAGATGATCCTCGTGGAGGTCCTTTAACAGAACATGTAGGTAATAATATGATAACTAATTATCAGTGGGGTGCTATTACCATGTTAGCACTATCAAATTATGGAATTTCTACAAATCCTGGCTGCAATAATAAAATTTTATCAACTACTTCCGCACTTAAAACTTATAAAGGTGACCAAAGTGTAGTAAGTGCTGGATTAATTGGTGAAGCAGATAGTGACTCTAATATTTTTCACTCTTATGACGGAAGAATAGTTGAACTTACTTCAAGTACTTTAGATAGAATGATATACCAAGATTCTAGTAGTAATTATGGACAATTAATTGGAGATGCAGATAGTGATAGAAATAAAGGATATTGTGCAAGTACTTCTGGAACAGTGTATGGAGTTTATGATATGGTAGGGGGATATCCTGAACATGTTTTCTTAACTATGAATTCTGAAACCGGAAGTGGCGCTGTTAGTCCTGCTTATTATAGCCCTACTGTTGGAATAGCTGGAGCAAAAAATTGTAACGGTAATACGATACCATCTAGTGCTAGTAATTTGTCATCAACTAGATTTTTGTATAGTAGACAAAATAGATATGATTATAATACAAGTGCAAGTACTGATAATAGTAAGGCAGGGGATGCTATGTCTGGCTTATATGCAGAATACGCAAGTATTAAAAAATATCCTTACTGTACATCATACAATAACGTAACTATCAACAATCAAGGATCCATGGTTGCTGTTCAAAGAGGAAAAACTACTATATTTGACTTTGAATCTACTGATGGTAGAGATAACAACACAACAACAAGGGAAGTTTACTTTAATGAATAAAAAAGGGTTTGCACTTGTAGAAACAGTTGTTGCAGTAGTTTCAATTGTAGTTATCGCTATTCCGCTTTATGTCATCACTAAAAATGTTTTAAACGCTTATTATACTAGAATTTCTTATGATGCAGCGGAAAATCTTTATGATTTAAACTCAGTTAAAGTTTTTTTGTATAAAAATTATGATGTAAACATATTATGTGACTTAATTGATGATACAAGTGCTAAAAATACAATTATTCCACTTTACCAACAAACACATGATAAAATAACAAATAACATATATAAAGAATATAGTGAAGATAAAGAAGTATTTGAAAGCTTAATGAGAAGTATGGGGATAGATTTACTACTTTTTACCAGTTATAACGATATTTTAACTAAATATCCAGAAAATGATATAATAAAAAAAACTAAAGAAGATAAAGATTTAGAAAATTATATAAAATATATAAGTAAAGATTATACTAAAAATCAATATATGTATAGACTAATAGCAAGATTTAATAATGGAAATTATTCTTCAATAAATATGTATAGGGTAAGTTATTAACAAATATGCTAAAAAACAAAAGAGGTTTTACTCTCGTAGAACTTTGTATTTCAATAGTAATAACAACAATTATTTCTATTATGGTTATTAGTCTAACATTAAATATGAATTCTACTTTATCACAAAATATCAAACATAAAAAATTTAAAGAGGAAAAAATAATATTGTATAAAGAATTAGCAACTAATTTTTCTACATATAATATTACTAAAATTGAAACAATAGAAAATGGTTTTTCAATTAATTATTCAAAATATTCATTATATGAAAATATAGATATTGCAAAAACTAACAAAATATCTATTGAAGATGGTAGTTTAGTTTTAGATAATCAAAAGTTTAATAAAACAAGTTATATAGAATACACAGATTTAAAATTAAAAAAAGCCGTTATTCCTTCCAATCATAATAGATATTATCTTATTTTAAGTATTGAGGGAAAACAAGATAGTGAACCATTTAGTTTAGATATATATTATTTAAATGATACAACAAATCTTATTTTACCTAATAACATAGAGGTTGGTGAAGTATAAGTATGAAATTAAATAAAAAAGGATTCGCCTCATCAGTATTTATATATTCAATATTTTTGGTTTTCATTATAATTATAACTATGATATTGTTACTAGCAGAAAATGAAAATCAAAGTTTAAAATTTGAAAATGAACAGGTAAAATATGATGTAAATAAAATAGTTCCCTATGATGTAATATTAAATGATTAAAACAAAAAAACAATTCAAAATTTTTTGGATTGTTTTTTTGTAAACTTCTTTTCATGTTGATAAAAAGATCTTTGCCGGGGTAATATGATTTTTAAATACAGATAATCTATTCTATACAAGAGGTAGAGCTTATAATGTTGGAATTGGCTCAGGAATATTTAATTATGGAATTAGTACTGGTGATTCTAATCCTAAAACTTCTACTAGATATATATTAATTAGATAATATTTAAATAACTTTTTGTCTTAAAAAGTTATTTTTTTATATGTAAAGTTTACAAAATAATATTGCTAAAAAGTAATTATTATAGTATTATAATATTGGTCAGTGGTTGATTGTGGTAAAAAGTGGGGTGATTTTATGTTGATGGGAGAGTATCATCACAACATTGATGAAAAAAACAGATTAATAATACCTTCTAAATTTCGTTATGAATTAGGTGAGAAATTCATAATTACTAGAGGATTAGATGGGTGTTTATTTGTTTATCCTATTAATGAATGGAATAAAATCATAGAAAAATTAAATACCCTTCCTTTTACAAAAAAAGATGCCAGAGCATTTTTAAGATTTTTTTTATCGGGAGCCACTGAATGTGTTTTTGACCGTCAAGGTCGTGTTGTAATCCAGTCTTCTTTGGCCGATTATGCACATATAACCAAGGAGTGCGTAATAATAGGTGTCAATGACAGATTAGAAATCTGGTCTAGGGAATACTGGGACAAATTCTTAACTTCAAATAATGATGACTTATCTGATATCGCAGAAAACCTTTTTGATAGTAATGTAGGTATTTAAATGAAACATGTAAGTGTATTACTAAATGAATCAATTAATGGTTTAAATATTAAAAAAAATGGTATCTATGTGGATTGTACATTGGGTTTTGCTGGGCATAGCAAAGAAATTTTAAAGAGAATAGATAGGGGTTATCTTTTCGCCTTTGATCAAGATACCTTAGCGGTTAAGATGAGTACCAAAACTCTAAACGAAATTGGAAATAATTTTAAAATAATAAATACCAATTTCGTAAACTTGAAAAAATCTCTAAACGAGTTAAATATAACGGGGGTTGACGGGATTTTATTTGATTTAGGTGTATCAAGTCCTCAACTTGACATAGCAGAAAGAGGATTTAGTTACAAGCAAGATGCACCATTAGATATGAGAATGAATCAAAACAATGAATTAGATGCACAATATGTAGTTAATAATTATACTCTAGAAGAATTAACTAATATATTTTATAAATATGGTGAAGAAGAGTACGCAAAAAGTATTGCTAAAAATATTGTAAAATATAGAAATGAAAAAGAAATTACAACAACTTTTGAATTAGTTGATATTATTAAAAACTCAGTACCAGAAAAAAGAAAAAGAAAATCACATCCAGCTAAAAAAGTATTTCAAGCTATTAGAATAGAAGTTAATAAAGAATTAGAAGTACTTGAAAAAGCCTTAAAAGATGCGATTGAAATTTTAAATCCAGAAGGAAGAATATGTGTAATTACATTTCATTCTTTAGAAGATAGAATAGTTAAAAATATATTTAAAGAATACAGCACAGTTGATAAAAAGGTTAAAGGACTTCCAATAATACCTGATGAATTTAAGCCAAAATTAAAGCTTATAACTAGAAAAGCAATTGAACCTACTAAAGAAGAAATAGAAAACAATAATAGAAGTAGAAGTGCAAAATTAAGAATTGCACAAAAAATATAAGAAAGGTGATACAAATGGCAAAAAAAGTTAAAAAGAAACATACTTCAAAATTTGTTAGATTAATATATACACTAGCAATTTTAATGGTAGTTAGTTTCCCAATAGTAAGTGTAGCTAGTAAAGCCTTTGTATCAAAACTAAATTTTGAAGTTGAAAAACTTAAAAATAAAGAAGAAAAACATAAGAAGACAAATCAAAGTTTAACTATGAAGATAAATGAACTTGCTTCATTAGAAAATATTCAAGAAGTTGCAAAAGAATATGGTTTGGAGTATAATAATGATAATATCAAAATAGTTATGAAATAGGTGATGTTATGAAAAAAAGACAGATTAATACAAATAAAATTGTTATAAACAAATTTGTATTTATAATTGGTCTTTTTTTATTAGCTTTAATTTCAGTAAGAATTATATACCTTGGAGTAGCTAACAATATAGATGGAATAAATATTAAAAAAATGGCCCAAAATAGAAATACTAAGAAAGAAGTAATTTCAGCAAATAGGGGTACCATATTTGATTCTGCAGGAGAAGTACTTGCTCAAAATGTTTCTTCTTATACTGTTATTGCTTATTTAGATGAATCTAGGAGTAAAAATCAAGAAACCCCACAACATGTTGTAGATGCTTCGCAAACTGCAAAAAAACTTGCTCCTGTTTTAAATATGACAGAAGAAGAATTATTAAAACTGCTTAACAAGGATGTTTATCAAGTAGAATTAGGTCCAGGTGGTAGAGGAATTACCGAAATAAAAAAAGAAGAAATAGAAAAATTAGAATTGCCAGGCATAGATTTTATACAAGATTATAAAAGATATTATCCCAATGGAGATTTTGCTTCTTATATAGTAGGTTATGCTAAATCCGATGAAAACGGAAATATTAATGGAGAAATGGGCATAGAACAAGAATTTAACACAGAATTAAGTGGTAAAAATGGTTATTTAGAATATCAAAAAGATGTAATGGGGTATAAAATTCCTAATACCCCAGAAATAAAAAGAGAACCAGAAAATGGTAGTGATATATATCTAACAATTGATTCTAATATTCAAATGTTTGTTGAACAAGCTTTAAAAGAAATGAAAGAAGAAGAAGAATTTGATTGGGCAACTATTGTTTTAGCTGATGCCAAAACTGGAAAAATTTTAGCTTCTGCTTCATCACCATCGTTTGATCCAAACATTAAAAATATTACCTCATATCTTAATCCTTTAACTTCATATGAATTTGAACCTGGATCTACAATGAAAATTTATACATATATGGCTGCACTTGAAAAAGGCACTTATAAAGGACAAGATACTTATGAATCAGGAAAAAAAGTAATAGAACCAGATACTATTAACGACTGGAATAAAGTAGGTTGGGGAACCATTACCTACGATCAAGGTTTCGCGCTATCTTCAAATACAGGGATAGCAAATATGTTAGAAACAATGATAAATAAAGATGATCTTTATGCTTATTTAAAAAAGATGGGATTTGGTAAAAAAACTGGAATTTCACTTCCAGGAGAAGGAAGTGGGCAAATAAAATTTACCTATCCAATTGAAATTGCAAATGCAGGTTTTGGGCAAGGAATAACAACAACTCCAATACAGCATATTCAAGCTTTAACCGCAATAGCTAACAATGGAGTTATGTTAAAACCATATATTGTAGATAAAATTAAAAATACCAATACTGGAGAAATAATTTTTAAGGGTGAAAAAAAAGAAATTGCAAATGTTGCTAAAGAAAGTACAATTACATATATTAAAGATTTAATGGAAAAAGTAGTAAATAATGATCCAAATTGGGCCACTGGTACTCCATATTATATAGAAGGTTATGATATTATTGGAAAAACTGGTACTGCACAATTAGTTGATGAAAATGGAGAATATTCAACTAGTTCAAATATTAGAAGTTTTGAAGGGATGTTTCCTAAAAATGATCCACAAGTTATAATATATGCTGCTGGAAAAGGAATTAATAATTCTAATATTTTGCCAAATGCTATAAAAAAAATAATAATAGACACTGCTAAGAGATTAAATATAAAAACTGAAAAACAAATAAATGAAGAAAAAGAATACAAAGCTTCTAACATGCCAAATTTAGTAAATAATTCTTTAGATAATGCAAAGAAAAAATTAAATGATTTAGGACTAAATCCAATAATTATTGGAACTGGTAATAAAATAGTAAAACAGTACCCTGATAAGGACACTAAAGTAAGTAATTATGATAAAATTTTTATTGTAACAAATGATCCAAATTTAACATTACCAGATTTAAAAGGATATTCTAGTAGAGATGCACAGACAATATGCAATTTACTTAATTATGAATGTATAATTGAGGGTAATGGTTATGTAAAAAATTATGAAGAAATTATAGATAATAATATCAAAAAATATAAAATAACTTTAGAAGAATACTACAAAAAAGAATAAACAATTCAAAACAATTTGGATTGTTTTTTTAATTTTGGTATGATAATATAAATAATAGGGATGTATACTGATAGTTGAGTATAAAATGTAAAGTGTTGGAAAACACTAAAATGTAAAGTAACCTTCTGTTGATAGAAAAATATTGACCGGGGGGGGTAATATGATATCTTAAATATGTAAAATGTTGATAATGAAAGGAAGTATATTATGGAAGAAGAAAAAAATAAAAAGAAGATGATTCTAGCTATAATAGGAGCAATAATCTTAGTAGCA
>CALVZF010000021.1 GCA_944372455.1 uncultured Bacilli bacterium | reverse complement strand
GAAGGAAAACTAGCAGAAGGAATGATACCAGTAGTTTATGATGAAACAAACAACGTATGGGTAAAAGCAGGAGGAGACTTAGGTTGGTATGATTATTCTAAACAAGAGTGGGCTAATGCAATTACAATAAGTACAACCGTTTGGGATTGTTATGAATGGGATGGAGTATTAGGAGATTTAACTGGTATTGGGTATAATATGGATACCAATCCTAATGTAGCTCCTGATGGAGATTTAACTTCTGAAGATGCTAAAATTATACTAGGTATTATAGCTGGTGGTGGTTTTGGAACTTTAACAGAAGAAGAATTTATTAAAAGAGCAGATTTAGATGAAGATGGTGACATTGACGCAGCTGATGCAGCTACGATACAACAATCATACAATAAAGGGATATGTAATGAAGAAACAAGAATGACAAAATACACCAAAGAAGAAATTTTATCACAAGGACCAGGAACACAAATAAATCCTTTAATTATTCAACAATCTTATGCTTGGATCCCAAGATACAAATATAAGATAAATAATACAGGATCAACAGCCTTACCATCATTAATAGATGTAGAGTTTGAAAGTGGAGTAACTTCAACAGGAGTAAGTATAAATACAAATGGAGTAGCTAAAACAGAATACTATACTCATCCAGCATTTAGAGATGGAAGTAAAGTATATAAGGAAACTCCTTACGATCAATCTGGTTGGGATAAAGAATTATCTGGCTTTTGGGTTAATAAGTTTGATAAAAATAAATATGAAACAAGCAGTGCGCAGCCGTCAGGATTAAATCTTATATTAACAAGACCAACTCTATTAAATAATTCAGGAATAGAAAATGCAAATATACACTTAATAAAAAATACTGAATGGGGAGCAATAGCCTACCTTTCACAAAGTAAATATGGAAAGATGGGTAATAGTAATTTTACAGGGGCTAATAAGGAAATTTATATAAATAGCAATTTATTTACTTATGCAGGAAGAAGTGGAGGAAGTCCAAATGCTAAAGTATTTGCAACTGGAGGGTATACATATAATGGAATAAGCTGTAAAATGAACATTTGTAATGGAAGTAGAACATTATTAAGTGGAACAGGAGCTTCTACCACAGGAAATGCATCAGGAGTCTACGATATGAATGGAGGAGCAAGAGATCAAGTACTTGCAAACTATAACAATGCACTAGGAGAATCTGGGATAGCAGCAAGTTTCTTCACAACAGAAGAAAACAAAAAATTATATGATAATTATAATTCAAGCAAAACCTATATTTTAGGAGATGCCACAGAAGAAACCAAAGGATGGTATAATGATAGTGCAGTAGCAATGGATATAGATAATCCATTCTTAATAAGAGGAGGAACTTACACGGAAGAAGCGAGTGCAGGAATCTTTAGTTATCAACCATCAGTAGGTAAATTATCATCAACTAATCATTCATTGTATGGTACAATTTATGATGTTGGTGCTAGAAGAGTAATTGTTCCTTAAATATTTAACAATCCAAAAAATTTTGGATTGTTTTTAATTTATATTTAGACATAATTTCCTTTTTATTTTATTAATTTTTGATATAATATTACAGAAAAGAAATTATTAAATAATAATAGTAAACACAAATAAAAAAATTAAACAAAATTAACTTGATTTATCATAAAATATAATGTATTATATATTTGTTGCCAATTCTTAGTAGATTAGAATACTTCCGTTCTACTACTCAGATACTGGTGAATATTAAAATAGAAAGGAAGTTTTAATTATGGCATTAGCTAAAGAAGTAAAAGAAGAAATCGTAAAAAAATATGGAAAAAATGAAAAGGATACAGGATCTGTTGAGGTTCAAGTAGCAATTCTTACAAAAGAAATTAATACTTTAACAGAACATTTAAAAACTCATATTCACGATTTTCATTCAAAAAGAGGATTACTTATGAAAGTTGGTAAACGTAGAAGTTTACTTGATTATTTAAAGAAACATGATGTTGTAAGATATCGTGAATTAATTAAAAGTTTAGGTTTAAGAAAGTAGGCACTTGTTTTTAAGTGTCTTTTAATTTAATTAAATAAATATTTTTGAGTAAGATATATAAAAAAATTGTATACCATTCCTCAAAAATTTAATATATTGGAGGTAATAAATATGGAGAAAAAAGTATTTGAATTTAACTTTAGAGGAAGAAAAATAGTAGTAGAAAATGGAGAAATGGCTAAACAAGCAAATGGAGCAGTATTAGTTAGGTATGAAGATACTGTAGTTTTATCAACAGCAGTAGTAAGTAAAAATGCTAATATATTAGCTGACTTTTTCCCATTAATGGTTTTATATAATGAAAAATTATATTCAGTAGGAAAAATTCCAGGGGGATTTATAAAAAGAGAGGGTAGACCTACAGAAAATGCTACCCTAGCAGCACGAATGATTGATAGACCAATGAGACCTTTATTTAAAGAAAATTTTAGAAACGAAGTACAAATAGTTAATACTGTTTTATCAGTTGATCAAGATAATTCTCCAGAAATGGCAGCATTATTTGGTTCTTCTCTAGCCACATGTATTAGTGAAATTCCATTTGATGGTCCAGTAGCAAGTGTTAAGGTGGGGCGTGTCAATGGGGAATTTGTAATAAATCCAACTGTTAAACAAGCAGAAATTAGTGATATTGATCTTACTGTAGCTGGTACTAAAGAAGCTATTAATATGGTAGAAAGTAGTGCTAAGGAAGTTAATGAACAAGATATGTTAGAAGCTTTAATGTTTGGTCATGAAGCTATAAAAGAGTTAATCGGTTTCCAGGAACAAATTATAAAAGAAATTGGAAAACCAAAAATGGAATACGAAGTTCTAGAAATTTCTGATGAATTAAAAAAACAAGTAGAAGATCTTGCTAAAACTGATTTAGATAAAGCATTACGTATAAAAGATAAATTAGAAAAATATGCACAAATTGATAAAATTAAAGAAGATATTGTAGCTAAATACGAAGAAAACAACAAAGAATTAGATAGCGAAGAATTAAATGTTTTACTAACTAAAGTTAAATTAGTATTAGAACAAATAGAATATGAATTATTTAGAAAAATAGTTGTTAACGAACATGTAAGAGCTGATGGTAGAGCAATGGATGAAATTAGACCATTATCTACTGATATTGATATTTTACCTAGAACTCATGGATCTGCATTATTTACTCGTGGACAAACTCAAAGTTTAAGTATAACTACACTTGGAGCATTGGGAGAACATCAAATATTAGATGGACTTTCTATAGAAGATGAAAAAAGATTTATGTTACATTATAACTTTCCTGCTTTTTCAGTGGGTGAAACAGGAAGATACGGAGCTCCTGGACGTCGTGAAGTAGGGCATGGTGCATTAGGAGAAAAAGCTTTATTACAGGTTATTCCTTCCGAAGAAGAATTTCCATATACTATTCGTGTAGTTAGTGAAATTTTAGAAAGTAATGGTTCAAGTTCACAAGCAAGTATTTGTGCAGGATGTATGAGTTTAATGGCAGCTGGTGTACCTATTAAAGCTCCTGTGGCAGGAATCGCTATGGGTCTTATCACCAACGGAGATGATTATACAATTCTTACTGATATTCAAGGAATGGAAGATCATTTAGGAGATATGGATTTTAAAGTAGCGGGTACTAAAGATGGAATTTGTGCTTTACAAATGGATATTAAAATTAAAGGAATCACTAAGCAAATTTTAAAAGAAGCTTTAGAACAAGCTAAAAAAGCTAGACTTCAAATTCTAGAAGTTATTACAAAACAAATTAAAGAACCAAGAAAAGAAGTAAGTAAATATGCTCCAAAAACTGTTACATTTATGATTAATCCAGATAAAATTAAAGATGTAATTGGACGTGGCGGAGAAATGATTACTAAAATTATACTTGAAAGCAGTAACGTAACTTCAGTCAATGATATAAATGCAGTTAAAGTTGATTTAGAAGATGATGGTAGAGTAATAATTTATCATACCGATAAAGAAGTAATTGAAAAAACTAAAACTGCAATTGAAAATATTGTAAGAGAACCTGAAATAGGTAAAATGTATACTGTAAAAGTATTAAATGTAGAAAGTTTTGGAGTATTTGTAGAGTTATGGCCAGGATGCGAAGGTTTCATTCATGTTTCAAATCTTAGTGATAAAAGAGTAAAACATCCAAGTGATATAGTTAAAACAGGTGATATTTTAGTAGCGAAGGCTATTGAATATGATAAAAAAGGTAAAATAAATTTAAGTCTTAGAACTAATAATAAACCAAAAAAAGAAGATAAAAAAGATAATTAATTAAAGAGTCTATCTTAATGATAGGCTTTTTATTATTTCTATATAATTTTAATGAGTTAACGAATGTTATAAATTTCAAACATGTTAATAAAAATACTTGACCAGTGAGGGTACAATATGATATTTTTAAAATAGAAGCATAGGAAAGAGGTACCACAATGAGAAAAACTTTAAATAAAAAAGGATTTACATTAATAGAATTATTAGCAGTAATAGTAGTTTTAGCAATCATATTAGTTATAACAGTACCAATGGTATTAAATTCTATATCATCAACTAGACAAGATGCATTTGATGCAAGTGCCAGGGGAATGGCAAAATTTGTAAAAGAACAAATAGGATTAGCTGCTTTAGGAAAAAATGATTTTCTTAAAGGTAAAATAGTATTTGATAAAGACGGGAAACTTTGTTCTGCCGGAGTTTTACTGGATGATAATAATGAATGTAGTAATTATATAGGTCAATTTTACTTAAGTAATGACTCTATTTTTTCTAGCGATGACATAAATTTGTTGGATATAAATGATAGTGATTATGATTTAGATTCATGTCAAATTGAATGGGATAGTAACTCTAATGTTACAGTACGTCTAACAGGAACAGATACTGGAAAATTTAAAGGATTACAAGCATCTGCCACTATCTAAAATTTAAAATAATACTAATTAAAAAAGAATGAAACCTTTTCATTCTTTTTTAATTTAATCTAGTTTTACCATTAACAATATCAAATAAATGTCTTAAATATAATTCAAATATATTAGCTTTTTTAATACTTTCATTAGTAGTAACTGGAATTTTTCTAATTATATCATCATCCTCACTAAGTATTAAGTTGCCAATTACTTCACCCTTTTGAAGAGGCACTTTAATATCATTTAATTCTAATTTATAAGAAGTATTTTTTTTCTTTTCGCCCTTTTTGTGTAAAAGAGTTACATCTTGTATTGGCACTATATCAATTTCTTCCTTAGTAGATTTTGAAATTCTCACTTTAGAAATTACCGAATCTTTTTTTAATAAGGTTTCAAGTTCATATTGATCAAAACCATAATCTAACATTTTAGTAGTTTCACTATTTCTTTTTTGGCTATCTTCTTCTCCCATAACCACGGTAATAAGTCTCATTCCATTTTTCATAGCAGTAGCCGTAAGACAATAACCTGCTTCTTCAGTATATCCTGTTTTTAACCCATCTGCACCCTTATAAAAACGTACTAATTTGTTAGTATTTACTAACCAGACTTTCTCGTTGGTATTTTCTCTTAAGTAATCTTCATATATAGATGAAAATGTTAAGATTTTTTCATGTTTAACTAACTCTTTAGCAATCATAGCCATATCGTAAGCAGAAGAGTAGTGATTAGCTTCATCTAATCCATGAACGTTTTTAAAATTACTATTTTTAAGACCTAATTCTTTTGCTTTTTCATTCATTTTTTTAACAAAAGCCTCAGTTGTTCCAGCAACTCTTTCAGCTAAAGCAGTTATCGCATCATTTGCAGATGCTATTGTAACACCTTTTAATAAGTCATTAACAGTCATCTGTTCTCCTTCTTTAAGAAATATCTGACTTCCTCCCATTTTTGAAGCATTTTCACTTACTGTAACTTTATCAGTAAAATTCATCCCACCTTGTTCAATATACTCCATAACTAGTAATAAACTCATCATTTTTGTCATAGAAGCTGGTGCAGCTTTCTCATGAATATTTTTTTCGTACAATATTTCTCCTGTAGAAGCTTCAAGCATAATAGCAGATTTAGCATTTTCAGCCAAGTTAGCATCTGTAGCACTTACCTTTATAGGAAAAAGAAAAACAGTTAATAACACTATAAGTATTTTCTTCATACCAAAATCACCCTAATAAAATTTATGAAAGATTTAAATATTTATGTTTATTATAATTAAAAAAATTGTCGTACGAAAAAAAATTCTAGTTTTGTCGAAACCCTCCATTAATAAAAGTTTTATGGTAAATTATGAATACAAGGAGGATTTAGTAATGCTTGAAATAGATATAGAATTTAGAAAAGGAATATTTTTTGTTAGATTAAATGGTATTTTAAATAATGAAACAAAATTTAAATTAAACAATGAAGTAACTAAAACAATTAGTCTAAATGGTATTAAATACCTAATGTTAAATGTAGAAAATCTATACTATATTGATGAAGAGGGCATTGAATCCTTAGAACTTATAGATAAATTAATAAATAATAACTATGGAATTATATATATAAGTGGCTTAGAAAATAATCTAGTAGGAAAGAGAATTAAATCAAATAAATGTCTTAATAAGTTTAAACAAGTTAATAGTGAGTTAGATGTATTACATCTAGTTAATATGTAAAGGAGCTTAA
The DNA here is from genome assembly GCA_944372455.1 of uncultured Bacilli bacterium. GTDB lineage: Bacteria > Bacillota_I > Bacilli_A > RF39 > UBA660 > SIG205. Next base: position 16,695 of record CALVZF010000021.1, on the reverse strand, counting down.
ATATGAATAAGGAACTAGAACAATTAATACGTGAAAATGAAAAATTAATACTTTCTTTTATTAAAAATTATAATAATTATGTTGATAAAGAAGATTTAAAACAAGTAGGAGTTATTGGACTTATTAAAGCTTATGAAAATTATAAAAAGGATAGTGGGATTAAATTTACAACTTATGCTTATAAATCAATACATGGAGAAATCAAAAAATATTTAAGAGAAAATAGAAATTTTAAAATTAATAAAGATACTAAAACTCTTTGTAATAAGATAAACCAAGCTAAAATTTTATTGGAACAAAGATTAATGAAGGAACCAACTTTAAAAGAGTTAAGCGAATTTTTAGAAATGGATGAAAGCAAAGTTTCAATGCTTATTGGAATTCAAGATATTCCGCAAAGCTTGGATAAAAAAATTAATACTAAAGGTAAAGAAGTAACTTTATATGATGTTATTGGAAATGATGATAGTATAAGTCAAATTGAAAAAATAGAACTTTATGATGAAATTAACAAATTAAGTTATGAAGATAAAAGATTACTTCAGGAAAGATATTTTAATGATAGAACTCAAAGTGAGGTTGCTAAAATTTTAGGATTAAGTCAAGTTAAAGTTTCTAGACAAGAAAAAAAAGTTTTACAGAAATTAAAAGATTCATTAATTGCATAAAAATAGGAAATTAATAAAAAAATGATTAATTTTCTATTTTTTTTACATAATAAAAAAGGAGGTTAATTATGGAAAAGGAAAGATATAAGAATTTAGTAGATAAAAATATTCCTAAAGAGAATGTAATGATTAATGCAATTAAAGCTTTTTTGGTGGGAGGAGTACTTGGAATTATTGGACAAGGGTTAATAGATTTATATACTGTTTGGTTTGATATACCAACTAAAGATGCTTCACCTTACATGATTATTACTTTAATTTTTGTTGCAAGTTTACTTACTGCATTTGGAGTGTTTGATAAATTAGTATCATGGGCTAATGCAGGACTTTTAATTCCAATAACAGGTTTTGCCCATGCAATGACATCAGCAGCACTTGAATATAAAAAAGAAGGTTTAATACTAGGTATAGGTGCCAATATTTTTAAACTTACTGGAAGTGTTATTTTATATGGAGTAGTGGCTGCTTATGTATTTGGTTTACTGAGATTTATTTTCTTAGGAGGATGATAATATGACATTTAAATTTAAAAATGTTTTTATAAATGATGTGGCAACGGTAACTGGTCCTTTTGAAAAGAAGGGGCCGTTAGGTAAATATTTTGATAAAAGTTACAATGATTTTTACTTTGGTGAAAAAACTTTTGAAAAGGCTGAAACAAAATTATTACAAGAAAGTATAGATTTAGTTTTACATAAAACTAAAAGAGATAGGGCAGACTTATTTGTTTCTGGTGACTTATTAAATCAAGATGTTTCATCTAATTTAGCTGCACTAAATCTTGGAATTCCGTATCTTGGGATATATAATGCTTGTGCGACTAGTATGGAAGGATTAATTATCGCTTCTAGTTTAATTGATTCAAAAAAGATTAATAGTGCAATTTGTTCAGTATCTAGTCATAATTGTACTGCTGAAAGACAATTTAGATATCCAGTAGAATACGGAGGTCCAAAACCTAAAGTAGCTACATTTACTGCTACTGGTGGTGCAAGCGCTTTGTTATCAAACAATTTAGGAAAAGTTAAAATTGAATCTGGTACTATTGGAAAAGTAGTTGATTTAGGAATTACTGATGTATACAATATGGGAGCTGTAATGGCTCCAGCAGCTGCAGATACAATTTACACCCATTTAAAAGATACCAAACGTAAAATTAATTATTATGATTTAATTGTAACCGGAGACTTAGGAATCTATGGCAAGAAAATTTTACAAGATTATATGAAAGAACAATTTGATATTGAACTTACTAAATATAATGATTGTGGAGTAATGTTGTACGATTTAAAAGATCAAGAAGTATATGCTGGAGGAAGCGGTCCTGTTTGTTGTCCACTTGTAACATATAGTGTAATTTTAAAAAGAATGATGGAAGGAGAATTAAAAAGAGTTTTAGTTTTATCTACTGGGGCTCTACACTCTCCTACATTGGTAAATCAAAAAATTTCAATACCTGCAATTTGTCATGCGGTTAGTTTGGAGGTAACAAATGATATACTTTAATTCATTTCTTATTTCAGGATTAATTTGTCTAATTGCCCAATTAATTTTAGATAATACTAAACTTACTCCAGGACATGTTACTGCTTTATTTGTAGTAATTGGAGCTGCACTTGACGTATTTAATATTTACGATAAAATCGTTCTTTGGGCTGGCGGCGGAGCAATGGTTCCTATAACTAGTTTTGGACATTTGTTAATACATGGAGCTCTTTCTAGTGCTTCAAGATATGGAATTACGGGGTTGTTACTTGGAATGTTTGACCTAACTGCTTCTGGAATAACTGCTGCTATAATATTTGCATTTTTCATGGCAATAATATTTAAACCGCATAGTTAAAAAAATTAGTGTATTTTTATATACTAATTTTTATTTTTTATGATATAATTTTTATATAAGAATAAAAGGAGGATTTTTGTCATGGACGAAGAATTAAAATTTGATGACGACGAGATAGAAGTTTTAGATTTCTCTAATGATATACCTCCTAAGATTGATAATAAGACTCCAGAAGAAATAGAAATCCTTGATTTTGATGATGAAGTAAAGCCTTTAAAAGAAAACGATATTATAAATAAAGTTACTCCTCAGGATAAGGTTGAACCAGTTAAAATTGAAGTGTTAACTGAAGAAGTAACTAAACAAGCAAATGAAAATTTAAAACTTAATGAGCAATTAATTAACTCTATAGATGAAATTGATAATAAAATTGAAAAGCATAATAAAGAAACAAATGTTTCCAATAGAACTCTTTTAACAGAAGATAATGATACTACTAAAAATAGTGAATTATTAAATTTAAATATAGATAAAACTGATACAAAAGAAAATATAGAGCCTAAAAAAAAGACAAAAAGAAAATTAAAGGTAAGATCTATAATAGCAGGAATATTGATTTTAGGTATTTTAATATCTGTAATAATTGCATTACCTAAAATTAATGAGTATGTAAACGAACAAGCTAGAAAAGAACATGAAAGTGCAAACAATACTCCGGCTAATGATAATTTTAAATCAAATATAGATATAAAAGAAGTTCTAACAAAGATTAGTGAATATAAAAGTTATAAATATGAAACCACAAATGATATACTTACTAAAGACAAAAATAATAATCCTTTAACTATTAAAACCAGTTATACCTATTTATTTAATGAAACTAAGTTTTCTGTAGATATAAATAAAATAGTTTCAGATTTTACGTATAAATCAAAAGATTTTTATGAAAAGCTAGATGATGTTTACAATCTTTATGTCAATGATATTACTACAGATACTTATACTAAAAGAATTACTACTGATGAAGAATTTAATAAACTACAAAACATCTATCCAAATGTGATAAATTATTTATCAAATAATTATAAAATTAATAAAGAACAAAAAATAGTTGTAAGTGATGGAGATAAAATTTCTATTACTTTAAAAGTTCCAGTTGAAATTTTAAAATATTTTTCAGTAGAAACTGATAGAATCCAAAATAATATTGATATTTCTAAGGCTACTACTGAATTTATAACTGCAGAATTGTTATTTGATGAAGATGAAAAATTGGAAAAAATAGAATTTATAGTTGAAGATAAAAATTTATATCAAGAAAAATTAGATGAAGAAGTAGAATCTTCAGTATTAAAATATTCATTTACAGAATTAAATAAGATAGAAGATTTATCTTTACCAATACAATAAAAAAGCATATCAATATGCTTTTTTTAAATGTTTTTAGATAATTCAATAATTTGATTCATATCATCATCTATTGCCATAATATTTTTATGATTAGTATTACATTTACTACATCTATATAGAATTTTATAAGCGTTCTTAAATTTTTCTATACCTATTGGTACTAATAGTCCCTGGCATTTATTTAATCTATCACCTGGATTAATGTCTACATGTTTAGAATATAGGCAATATGGACAATGATCTCTAGAAGTATAATTTAAGGGTCTAACTTCCTTATTGCAATGTTCACATATAAATGCTTCATCATTTTTACTGAATAATTTCATTTAATCACCATATATATATTGTAGCATATTTGATTCCTTTATGATATAATTTTTATGAACTAGGATGTGATTTAATGTTAAATATTGGTGTGATTGATTCTGGAATAGGAGGACTTACAGTTTTATTTGATGTGATAAAATCTTATCCTAACTGCAATTATTTTTATATTGGAGATAATAAGAATTGTCCGTATGGTGAAAAAAGTGCCACTCAAATTAAGAATTTATCTTTAAGACTTGTAAAATATTTAGTTGATGAAAAAAAGATTGATATTTTAATTATTGCTTGTAATTCAATTTCCAGCACTTCAACTTCTTATTTGAAAAAGCAATTTAAAAATATAAAAATTATAGAAACAGTAGAACCTACTGCTAGTTATGTAAAACAAATAGGATTTAATAAAGCATTGGTGATTGCTACTAAAGCTACTGTAGACTCTAAAATGTATGTAAACAGTTTAGAAGGACATACTGTCTATCAAAAAGCTTGTCCTAAATTTGTAGAAATTGTTGAAGATATTAATATAACTAATAAGCTAAAAGATGAGATAGTAAAAGATGAATTAGACGAATATTTAAATAAAGTAGATACAATAATTTTAGGATGTACACATTTTCCACTACTTATTAAATCAATAGAGAAAATATTTAAAGGTAAAATTATTAAAAGTAGTGAAGGAATAATTCTTAAATTATCAGATTTAATACCTACAACTAATCAAAAAGGTTTGTTAAAAATATATACTACAGGCAATAATGTATTGTTTGAAAATAAATTAAAAAAAATGTTTGGTAAGACTGTTAAAACAGAAAATATAGATTTATAGAAAGTATGTGATACTATGAATTATGAAGTATCATTGGATCAGTTTGAGGGTCCATTAGATTTATTATTACATTTAATAAAAGAGTCAAATATAAATATTTATGAGATTAAGATAGAAGAAATCACTAAACAATATTTAGATTATATTAAAAAACTTGAAGAATTAAATCTTACTATTGCTAGTGAATATCTACTTATGGCGGCAGAATTAATAGAAATGAAATCTAAATTGTTATTACCTAAAAAAGAAAATAACGAAGAAGAGGAAGAAAATGATAGAGATATTTTAATAAATAGACTTATTGAATATCAAAAATATAAGGAAATTACTAAAGATTTTAAAGATATGGAATCAAAAAGAAATATGATTTATACTAAAAGTCCTAGTAAAATTGAAACTGATATAAAAATAGATAATGCTAATAAGGGTGATATTAATTTATTAATAGAAGCTTTTCAAAAATATTTAGAGAGAAAGAAAGAAGAAAAACCTTTAAATACGACAATTACTAAAAAAGAATTAAGTGTACATGAAAGATGTGTAAAAATTAAAGATATTTTAAAAACAAAAAAAGTAGTTAATTTTGAAGAGTTATTTGATACATTAAATATACCTTATGTTGTAGTTACCTTTTTATCAATTTTAGAATTAGTTAAACAGAATGAAGTTGATATTAAACAAGGAAATAATTTTGATAATATAACTATAAGTTTAAGAGGTGAATAAATGAAAAATAAGGCAGTTTTAGAGGGATTATTATTTGTTGTAGGAGATGATGGTTTAAAATTATCTCAAGTTATGGATATTTTAAATTTAAATATGGATGAAGCTAAAGAATTGATAACAGAGTTAAGAAAAGACTATGAAAATAAGAATAGGGGAATTACTATTAATTTTTTAGGTGATACTTTTAAACTAACTACAAAAAAAGAGCATAAAGATTTTTACTCTAAATTATTACAAAATGAAGAATCAAATATTTTATCTCAAGCAGCACTTGAAACTTTAGCTATTATAGCGTATAATGAACCTATAACTCGTGTAGAAATAGATGAGCTAAGAGGAGTAAGTACTGGCTATGTTGTTAGAAAATTAATTGCCAGGGGTCTTATAAAAGAATCTGGTAAATCAAATACTTTGCCAGGTAAACCTACTTTATATAAAACTACCAGTGATTTTTTAGATTATTTTGGATTATCTTCACTTAGTGAATTACCTAAAATAGAAGAAACTGATGAAAATAATGAATCAATTGATTTGTTTTTGTCAAATAGAATTGAACAAAAAAATAATGATGATGATCTAGAAATATTAGATTAAAATCATTAATTTATATGCCTGTGTGATGGAATTGGTAGACGTGATGGACTCAAAATCCATTGGTAGCAATACCGTGAGGGTTCGAGTCCCTCCACAGGCACCAAATATTGTCTTTAAACCATTATTTTATAAGGGTTTTTATATTTTTTACTCTCAAAATTACTCCGTCTTTATATGTACTTATCTGTAACTGCTGCTATTTCTTTCCTAGTTTTATTAGATAAGTGTCCATATTTATTAACGGTAGTAGAGTAATTACTATGGCCAAATCTTCCACTTATATGATACAGTTCTTTTCCCTCGGACATCATTGTTGTTACATAGGTGTGTTTTAAGTCATATATTCTAATTCTTTTTACATTTGTTTTATCGAAGTAGTAATTAAACTTTTTTCTTAGTGTATTATCTGAATAGGGACGATTATTGTCATAGTTGAAAAAAATAATATCATCATCATTTATTTCATCATCTGTATAATCTATTAGAAATTTTTTATAATTATTTACTTCATTAATTAATTTATTTGTTACATCTACTTCACGTTGTGAATGATAGTTTTTCGTATGAGACAGAAAGTCATTACTTTTTGAATCATAATTTATTGAGTGTTTTATTTTTACTATTCTTAAATATTTATCAAAACAATCAAATGTTAAAGCACGTGTTTCATCAACTCTATCACCCAAACTAAAACCAATTAAAAAATGCTAACTTTTGTTAGATTTAAGCATATAGTATAAACATCAAGAGAAGTTGATACAGATTGTTGACAAAAACGAAAGAGTTTGTCAACAGTCTGTGAATATATTATTATCCTAGTTATGAACACTATCATAAAATTTTATTTCATGATAGCCAAAAATTGCTTATAAAAAAATAAAATGATATAATTTTAAAAGGAACGATAATATGTTAATTAGTGTAGAAGGACTAGATAGTGTTGGAAAAAGCTCTTTGGTAGAAAGTATCTTTAAAGAATTACAAATGCCAATTATCTCCAACCCAATAAAATCTATGTTAGAATTAAATTCTTCTCAGGCAAATAAAATTAAAGAAACAATTTATGGTAAATATTCTTCTAATGTTCAAGCTATGTATTACTTACTTGGATATTTAGGGACTTTAGAAGATGGAAAAAAGTATGATTACATTTTTGATAGAGTTTTTTTATCAACATATTATTTTTCTTACTGCAATTAAAACTCACATTTATTTGATTTTTTTGCTAATAAATACGGTTTCCCAGATTTGACAATTTTACTATATACTTCTATTTAAAAAAGGATTCAAAGAATTGAAATGAGACATAATCAAGATAAAGACTTACAAAAAAATAGAATATATATTGATAACTATGAAGAAATGTTTGAAGCAATTAGTAAGTATAATATTACTCATATTGCAACCAATACAGAAACATTTACTCAGGAAGAAACTTGTGATTTGACACTAGAAATTTTAAACTTATGGAAGTTAGACGAAGAAAGCAGAAAATATATTAGGAAGTGAAAGAAATGAAAAAAATTATTAATAATCCATATAATTTAAAAGAGTCTGATGTTACGGAAGTTGTTAAAAGAATAAAGGTATTACTCATTAATTCTAATAATGAAATTTTGCTTGGATACTCGCATAATGATTATCAATTTCCAGGTGGGCATGTTGAAGAAAACGAGAATTTAGCCCATGCTGTAAAAGAGAAGTTCATGAAGAAACAGGTATTAATTTAAATAACGGAAATATAACTCCTTTTGCTGAAATGATTGGATATTATAAAGACTGGCCCGCTGCTGGCAAAAATAGAAAAATTGAAATTTATTACTATGAGATTAAAACAGATGAAAATCCAAACTTAGATGAAACCGAATATACAGAAAATGAAAAAGATGGTAATTTTGAATTAAAATATGTTCCTTTAACAGATGTTAAACGAGTTTTAAAGGAAAATTCAGAAAAATATGGTGATAAAAAAGGAATTGCAAATGAAATGATACAATTATTTGATATATATAACTCTATAAAAAATGATGAGAATTAGATATCATGCAATATTTGATAGGAATTGATAGCGATGGAACTTTAAGACATTCAGATGTGACTATATCACTTAAAACAAATGTTAGAAAGTATAACAAGGGATGACAATATAGTGGTTATTTGTACAGCAAGACCACGTTATCATATTTTAAAAATTAAGATGATAATATTGTCTAATACTAATTAAAAATGATATTAAAAAAAGTACAGATATTGCGTGTTATATTGGACCAGTAATGACTATTATGAACTTAATTGAAGGGTTTAATTATAGGGAAGGTATTATTGTAAATTATCGTATCGCAAACCTATTTCTTATGATAGGTGAAATTTTAATTTTTATTAATGCACTAAAAATTAAAAAAACTAATTAAATTGTAATAATAATTCAGTAAAAGAGAGGATTTTTACAATCTCTTTTAGGTTAAATAATATATAAGGAGGAAAATTTATGATATATCTTTATATTTTCTTATTTGTTTTTGTTGTATTTGTTTTTTTAGGATTATTCTTTCCAAGTGCTAATATATTTTTTCAAATGGGTATTTTAAAAAAATACAAAAAAATTCAATTTGAATCTTCATATTATAGAGAGATATTATCATATAGTCCATCTGAAATATTTTACATTTATCAAAAAAATTTCAAAGAACAAATTGAAAAAGTAAATCTTATGAATAAAAACTATGAGAAATTGATTAAAATCAATTTGTTGAAAATGGAGCTTTTAGGATATGTTGATATTGATTATTCAAACAGTGATGATTTTCATATTATTGCTAAAGATATTTTAATTTTAGATGAAGAATATAGTTTACTATATAATTTTATATTTAATAAAATAACATCTGAAAAAGAAATTAGTTTATATGAAATATATAATTATTTTTATAATAATCCAGAAACCACATTTTTATTAAAGTGGGATAATCTTATTAAAGAAAAAATAAGAAAAAAAGGCTTTTATGAAGGAAACTTTATTACTTTTTATGGAGATAAAATTAAAAAGTATTATACAATCGTAATACCTATTTTAATTATTATTGATCTAATACTAATGTTTATTTCTTTTAAATTTGGTTTAATTATGATTCCTATTTTTGCGGTATTTTTAATTTTTGGATATTATGAAACAAAATCTTTAAAAGTAGTGTCTGATAAAGGAGTATATGAATATAGAAAAATTAAGGCTCTTAAAAAATTTTTAAAAGATTTTTCAATTGTTAACGAAAAAGGTCCAGAATATGTTAAATTATTAGAAGATTATATTATTTATGCAAATATATTTGGTATGTCAAAAGATGACTCTATAATAAAAAAAGTACAAAATGAACTTGAGTATATTACTAAATCCAGTGTTAAATAATGCTCTATTTTATTGTTGCTGCTTATAAATGCTATTAATATATAAAAAATATTTTTAATTTATATAGAGTAAAAACCTAAATTTATAATGAATAGGAGTAAAACAAATGGCAATGGATATGAAAAAGTTTTCTTTAGCAAAGCATGATCCAGAAATACAAGCTTTAATATCAGAAACTGATCATAAAGTATTAGCACAATGGGCAATTGATTGTCTTAATAGAGTATTTTATATTTATAAGGAAAGATATTCCAGTGAAAATATTCTTAAAACAGCTATAAAGATTTTAAATGAATGGATGAAAGATAAGATAACGATGTGGGAAGCCAGAAAATATTGTTGGACTGTACTAAAATTAGCAAGAAAAATAGAAAACGAAGATAAAGTATGCTGTCAAATAGTTAGAGCAACAAGTCATTGTTTAGCAACTTGTCATGTTCCAACTCATGCCGAAGGAACAGCTATGTATGTTATTTCTGCTATAAAATATTTAAATATAGATAAAGAAAATGTAATAGAACTTATGGAAAATGAAAGAAAGTGGCAAATTGAACATCTATTAAAGTTGAGAGGTAATTAAATAAATTATAAAAACAAATTTCAATTTATAGAGGAGAACCTTATGAAATTAGAAGATATGAGTTTAGAAAAGTTATGGGAATTGTTTCCAATAACACTTATAGATAATACTGATAATTTTAAAGATATTTATTTAAATGAAGAAAAAATTTTAAAATCTATGTTGGGTAATTATATAATTAGAATAAGTCATATTGGAAGCACTTCCATTACAAATATAAAAACAAAACCAATTATTGATATTTTAATAGAAATAGATTTTAAAGCTAAAGATATTGTAAAAGATATATTACTTAACAATAATTATATTCTAATGAATGACAGTATAAATAGAATATCCTTTAATAAAGGATATACAATAAATGGTTATGCTGATAATGTGTTTCATATTCATATAAAAAAGTATGGTGATTGTGATGAATTGTACTTTAGAGATTATCTTAATGATAATCGAATAAAAAGCAAAGAATATGAAAAATTAAAATTAGAGTTATTTAATAAGTGCAACCCTAATAGAGATTTATATACTGATGGTAAGAAAGAATTTGTTGATAAAATAGTTAACTTAGCAAGGGAAAAATATAAAGATAGATATTAACAAATTACAACTTTTCTCAAAGATTTAGATTATTAGGATCAAAACTATACAAAAGATGCTATAGTTGATTTGGTAAGCCTAATTGCAAATTTTCAAACATGGTTTACTAACACTCAGATATGATATTTGAACTTTTTGGGTAAGTAATAGATTACTAACAGAAATGTTAGTTTTTTTATGGTTTAAGAAAAAATTACTAAAAATTAAACAAAATAATAATCATATTAGCATACTAAAATATATATATTTAAATTAAATGGAGGTTAAATTATGTATAAATTAAATGAGTTACCATATAGTTATGAAGCTTTAGAACCATATATTGATACTCATACGTTAGGATTGCATCATAATAAACATCAAAAAAATTATCTAAATAATTTAAATAAAATATTAAAAAGAAATAATTATTCTTATAATTATTCAATCGAAGAACTAGTACATCATATAAATGAATTTCCTTTAAACGAAAGAGAAGATATTTTGTTTAATTTGGGAGGAGTACTAAATCATAATATTTATTTTAATAGCATGAAAGCTATTAAAATTTTACCAAGTGGTGATTTGGAAGAAGCAATTAATAAAAAATATGGAAGTTATGAAAAATTTTTAGAAAATTTTAAAAATGCTGCACTTCTAATTAAAGGATCAGGTTATACTTTTTTAGTAGCTGATAAAAATAAAGATTTAAAAATTTTAAATGTACCTAATCAAGAAACCCCATATATGTTTGATTATATTCCATTAATAGGTTTAGATATGTGGGAACATGCTTACTATATTAATTATAAAAATAATAAATCTGAATATATTGATAACTTCTTTGAAATTATAAATTTTGATAATGCAAATAAATTGTATAATTAATTTGCATTTTATGGTATGCTTACTGTGGAGGAAATAATATGTCGGATGTTAAAATTAAAGGAATTTACAAGCACTTTAAAGGAGATTATTATCTAGTTGAAGATATAGCCATTCATAGTGAGACTTTAGAAAAATATGTAATTTATAGGCAATTATATGGAGATGGTAAATTATATATAAGACCACTTGATATGTTTATTGAGAAAGTTGACACTAAAAAGTATCCAAATATTAAACAAAAGTATAGGTTTGAGTTACAAAATATTAAGAGTGTAAAATAATAAATAAAGAAAATATGTGCAAATTTTGTCTCTTATTAGGATAAATGCATATTTTCTTTATTTTTTGGTATATTATGGATATAGCTTGTTGAATTTGATTTTTTTATTCAAATATGTTAAAATTAAAACACATATTTGATTTATGGATTAAATATGCAATGAGGTGAAATTAGTGAAAGAACAGTCAAGGGAAACCATATTTGGGATAATCTTAGTAGTATTTTCCTTAACTTTAGGTATATTTATTTCAACAGATGTTTATTCAAATAAAGTGTATAAAAACACTAGTAATATTAGCGAAAAAGAAGAATCATATAGAATTAAAACAGAAGTAAAAGAACACATTCCAGATAAAGTAGCTTTACTTGATATAAAAGAAGCTAATACTATTAGGCTTGAACAAGAAAAGGCTGAACTTTTAAAACAACAAGAAGAAGAAAGAAAAGCAAAAGAATTAGAAGAAGAAAAGAGAAAGCAACAAGAAGCTTTAGAACTTGAAAAAAAGAAAAAAGAGGAAGAAGAAGCAAAGAAAAAGCAAGTCTATGATGGAATGACTATGGAAGAATTAATTGCTAAATTAGATAGAAATTTAAATTCTAATTTAAGTGGAATGGGTTATATATATGCTTCATATTCATTAGAACTAGGCATAGATCCTTATCTAGCAGTAGCAATTTCTTTACATGAAACAGGGTGTAAATGGAATTGTAGTAAACTAGTTAGAGAATGTAATAATGTCGGTGGACAAAAGGGTAGTCCAAGTTGTAATGGTGGAGCATACAAAAAATATGATACTTTAGAAGAAGGAATTAAAGGATATATAGATAATATTAAGAAGAATTACTATGATTATGGACTTACTACTCCTGAAACTATGAATAAAAAATATGCTGCAAGTACTACTTGGGCCGAAAAAGTAAATAAATATATTGAAGAAATAAAGGCAAGTTAATTGTCTTTATTTTTTTGATAAAAATGCTTGACCAGGAGGAATATGATATATTTTAAGTATAAAGTCGAAAACAAAAAAAGAAGATGATAAATAACAGTAAATAATAATGTAAAATTATCACAAATTTTGTCTTTTATATAACTATAAAAGCAAAAGTGTTATATACTCTAATTGAGGATAAAAGCTATCCCAAAAATTATTATAGGAGGAAAAGAATTATGAAAAACAAATTAATAAGTATTTTAGGGGCAATAGTTTTGGCAGTAGTTATAATGCCAATAACTAAAGTAAATGCCGCACCACTAGAAGCTAGTGATGAAGCTACTTTAAGAAGTACAATTTTATCTGGAGGAGAAATTACATTAACTGATAATATTGAAACAAAAGAACCAATAGAAGTATCTAATGAAGTAGTAATTAATGGTAATGGAAAAACAATTAGTGCAGCAGAAGATTTCAATACTACAAACATAAATCAAACTATTTTATCAGTAAATGAAGGTGGTAAATTAACTCTTAAAAATGTTACAATTGCAGACTCAAAAAAATATGGACTTCAAGCACATCAAAATGGTATTTTAATTATTGATGGAGTAACAGTTAAAAATAGCAATTTCGGTGCAATATTAATAAATGGTGGACAAGTTACAATTAAAAATTTAACAATGATTGATAATGCTTACGGAATTGAATTTGGTAAAGGTGATGGAGTAACAGAAGCTTCAGAATTAATAGTTGATGGTACAATTGAAGGTACTCAAGAAACAATGTTACATATTGATTTGCCAAATCCAGAAACTGATAAAATATCAATTAAAAATACTGAAAACACTAAAACAACCATAGTTTTAGAAGATAATAAATTAGTTGTTAAAGACGATAAAGGAACAGTAATTGGAGGAACAACAACAGAAGTAAAAGCTGATTTAGATTTATCTTTAAAACCAGTTCAAACTCCAGAACCTGAAGAAGAACCTAGTATTACTGAAGAAACTGCTAAAGGAGATTCACCAGAAGAAAACCCTAAAACAGGGGATAATGGTATATTATATATTGCAACTGCTATATTAGGTGTTGGAGCTACAATGCTTGTTTCAAAAAAATTAGTTAATAATTTATAAAATGCACTTTGTGCATTTTTTTTATTTTCTCTCAATAAATTATATTGGGAGAGGATTTTTTTGAAATTAAAGAAAAAAATAGTTTTCACCGTTTTACTATTAAGTTTATGGACTATTTGGATTTGTAGTTATTTTTTTATTAAAGTAGATATTAAAGGAAAAACAGTGGAAGTTATTAACTATAGAGAAAATTATAAAGATGAAGGAGCAAGTGCAAAGTTTTTGGGTAAAACACTAAAAGTTGAAACTATTTCAAATATAAATACTAATAAAATTGGCGAATATAGTATATATTATAAAGCTAGAAATATATTTGGAGTAAGTAAACAGAAAAAAAGGAAAATTATTGTTAAAGATAAAGAGTTACCAGAATTAGAGTTAAAAGGAAATAACAGTGCTGAAGTTTTAATAGGAGAAAAGTATATAGAAGAAGGATATAGTGCTAAAGATAATCTTGATGGTGATATAACTAATAAAGTAGAAGTAATTGATAAAGTTAATTATAATAAATCAGGAGATTACCAAATTATTTATAAAGTAAAAGACTCAAGTAACAATGTTGTTACTAAAATAAGAAATGTACATGTTGTACAAAAGTTATTAGAATACGATGAAAAATATGAAAAAATTGATAATAAAAACAGAAAATGGTGGAGTAATAATAAATTTGACCATAAAAGAGTAAATAGTGGAGCTCCATTAGAAGAACTAAAAAAATATAATGCCTATTTTATGGGTCCTGATGAAAAAATTATTTATTTAACCTATGATGAAGGTTCAAATAATAATTATATAAGAGAAATATTAAAGATTTTAAATAAAAATAATGTTAAAGCCACTTTTTTCTTTTGTAGAAACTTTATGGTAATGAATAAAAATTTAATTAAACAAATGGAAAAAGAAGGTCATTCAATAGGAAATCATACTTTTCACCATTATAATATGCCTTCTTTAGCTACTAAATCTAATTTTGACAAATATTTATATGAAATTAGAGAAACCGAAAATACTTATATGGAAATAACCGGAAAACAAATGGATAAAATTTATAGAGAACCAAAAGGAGAATGGAGTTATAGAAGTTTAAAAATTGTAAGTGATTTAGGATATAAAACTTTCTTTTACAGTGCTGATTATTTAGATTACAATGAAGATATTCCTAAAGAAAAAGCACTTGAAAAAATGATGATGCGTTATCATAATGGAGCAATATATCTTTTTCACCCTAAAAATAAAGGTAATTATGAGGCTCTTGATGATTTTATTAAAAATATGAAAGCTTTAGGATATAAATTTGATTTAGTAAGAAATATAAATTATTAATATTTTGTATTTCTTTTTTAATTTTTATGTTATGATTATGTTGTAAAAGTAGTAGGAGGTATTTATGGATATTAATAACGATACATTACGTTTAATTGTTCTTGATAATGCCAAAGAATTTGGTGCTTTGGTTGATAAACATATTCGTAACATAAGAGGAACTGATAAAAGTTATATTGTTCCGATTCTTACTCCAAGGTTTAATAACGGAGAAGCTAAAGGTCAAATTTTAGAAACTATAAGAGGTAAAGATATTTATATAATTTCTGATGTAGGAAATCATTCAATTACTTATCAATCACATGGTCATACAATGTATATGAGTCCAGATGAACATTTTCAAGATATTAAAAGAATAATAGGAGCTACTTTAGGACATGCTCTATCAATAAATGTCGTAACTCCTCTTTTATATGAAGGAAGACAAGACAAAAGAGAATCTAGGGAAAGTTTAGATTGTGCAGTTGCATTACAGGAATTAGTTAATATGGGAGTTAATGAAATAATTACTTTTGATGCACATAACCCAGGGGTACAGTGTGCGATTCCATTTCATTCGTTTGAAAATTTATACCCTACAAAAACTGCACTTTATGATTTCGTAATAAATGAAAAAATAAATTTAAATAACTTAGTAGTAGTAGGACCAGATTTAGGTTCTTCAAAAAGAGCAAAATTCTACTCTAATATTTTAGAATGTCCATTAGGACTGTGTTATAAAGATAGAGACTATTCTAAGGTAGAAAATGGGAATAATCCTATTAAAACTCACAAATATATTGGAGAAGATTTAAAAGATAAAGATGTAATAATAGTGGATGATATGATCGATTCAGGTGGTTCTATTATTGATACTGCAAATATGATGAAAAAAAGAGGAGCTAATAATGTTTATTTGATGGTAACTTTCTCATTTTTTAGTAAAGGAATAGAAAAATTTGATAAAGCTTATCAAGAAGGCTTATTTAAAAGAGTATATTCTACAAATGTCTCATATATTAAAGATGAATTAAAAATTCGTGAATGGTTTTATTGTGTAGATTGCTCTAAAGATTTAGCTAATGTAATAGATACTATAAATAAAAAAGAATCTATTACCCCATATATGAATGGAAAACAAGAACTGGTAAAAACTTTGAAATTAGTTAGAAAAAAAGAAGGGTTCTTTGTCAAATAGTGTTGGTGAAGAAAAAAATACAATGTAAAGGGATGATGAAAATCATCCTTTTATAATGCC
>CALVZF010000020.1 GCA_944372455.1 uncultured Bacilli bacterium | reverse complement strand
GTTAATTTTAAACCGTTTTCTATTGTTTCAATATTGGCTCCTGTTACTTTAGTATAGTCAAATAAATTTTTTGTTAGATCTCCTACACTTTGTATTTCTACTGAATTAATTGGAGTAGGTGTTCCATTTTGAACACTATTTCCATAAATTCTTAAATTTTTTATCTTACTTCCTTCTTTTGTATTATTTAAAGTTGCTATGGCGGTATTTCTAAAACTTTTTGTTTCTGTACTACTATTTATTGTTATTACTCCTTCTAAACTTTTTGATTGCATTATACTTTGATCTTCATTTGTTTCTTCTATCCAAACTACTATTTTGTAATTCTTTGTTTCTCCTGTTTTTATTTCTTCACTATTTAAAATGTTTAAACTACTTTCTACATTTAAAAAGCTGCCACTTCTTATTACCGTATCATTCTCTATTAAATTCCATTTTAAATCTTTGCTTTTTAATTCATTATCTCCTGTTATATCTTTTATTTGAATATCAAAATATCCATCTAGCTTCCCTCTGTTTTTTACGCTAAAACTTAATTCTGTTCCTAAAGTTTCACTATCTTTTTCACTTATGGGTGTTAGGTTATCTGCTCTTAAAGTGTTACCATCTACATAGATTATATCTAATTCCCCTACTGTTATTGTTTGTCCTAAAGAAGAAGTTTTGGCATTAAAATAAGCAAAAGCAAGTCCTATTGCTCCCATTATTATAATTACTAAACTTACTATAATAATTGTAAACTTTCTTTTTTCTTTTTTCATACTCTACTTTCTCTTTCCATTCATACTTTACATATCATAACGTACGATATATCCTATTCTATCATGTTAAAATGAAAAAAACAATCCAAATTATTTTGAACTGATGGCATTAATTATCTTAAATTTATTTAATATAATAATCTTTTTTAGAAAATTTACATCCACAATAATCTTGTCTATACAAATTATATGTTTTAGATAATTCTATACTTCTTTTATACCCATTATTTTTTTTAAAATCAGAATATAGATATTTAACTTGATATTTTTGTTCTAATATTTCTCCAATTTCATTAAGTTTTTGAGCATTTTTATATGGGCTTACTGAAAGAGTAGTACAAAAATAATCAAATCCTTCTTTTTTAGCAAAGATAGCAGTTTTTTCTAGTCTTTGTTCATAACATTTAAAGCAACGGACACCCCCTTCTTTTACAGTTTCTAATCCTTCTACTAGTTTTAAATAATTCTCATGATCATAATCAGACTCTATGAATTTTACTTTATACTTAGTTTTTAATGATTTAATAAATTTTTTTTGCTCTTCTACTCGTTTTTGATATTCTATAAAAGGAGAAATATTAGGATTATAGTAAAAAACAGTAATTTGAAAATAATTAGACAAAATCTCTATTACATAACTACTACAAGGAGCACAACAGCTATGTAGTAATAAAGTTTGTCCATTAACATTTTTTAATATTTCTTCCATTACTCTTTGATAATTTTTATTCATTTTTATCATCCTTTTTAACTTTTGTTTCAATTTCTAATTTTGAATCAATGATAGCAGTAAAAATAATAAGATATGCAAGTGTTAAAATAAAGCCTGCCAAAACATCACTTGCGTAGTGGACTCCTAAATAAATCCTACTAATACCAATTAATAAAATTAATAAACTAAGTACTATAGTATATATCCATTTTTTATTTGTTTTAACATATTTCCATACTAAAAAGATAATAAAACCATAAAAAGCCATTGAAGCCATGGAATGCCCACTTGGAAAACTATAACCACTTTCTTCAATTATCATTAAATCTAGTGGTCTAGTTCTAGCAAAGATAAGCTTCAATATTTGATTAAGTGTAGTTATACTTATTAGATTTATGCTTATAAATGTACCATACCTTTTGTTTTTAAAAATTATAAATGATAGTATTGTTAATAAAATTAAAACTAAAGCACTACTAAAATTAGTAATTATTTTAAAGAAAACCGTTAATATTGGGTTTTTTAATAATGAAATATATTTATATATAAAATCGTCTATTACATGTAATTTATCGTAAAATAAACCGCATACTAAAAATAAAAATACTATAATTAGTATTGCCACTATTATCCATTTAAGTTTTGATAATATTATATTTTTAACTTTTTTCATATTAAACGTTCCTTTTCAATAATATTACTTCCCTACATATATAATTATACCAAAAATAGACTTTTTTTCAAATTAAAAGAATTAGAGTTCATCTAATTCTTGGATTCCAGATAATAATCTATTATATTCATCTATTAAATTATTGTTTTTAAATAAAATTTGATCTTTTTCTATTATCCATTCAGTTTTATTTTGAATTAAGAAATCTATAATTTTAGAAGAAGTATTCAATAGATTTATTAAATCATCAATAGAGTTTTGTACTGATTGATCTTCTAAGTCCTCTTTTTCAGGAATAGTTTGATCTTTATATATATCAATATAATAACTATCTAAATTTTTGTTATTTATATATGACATGATTTTATCTTCAGTTAATAAATTTTGATATTCATTTTTAATATTTTCTAATTTACTTTTAGTTTCACTAATGTATTTTTTAGTATTAGTGAATTCTTTTCCATCTTGTTTATAGTTTTCTGCTGTTAAAATATTTGTTAGTTGTTCATCATTTAAAATTTCTGTAAACTCCATCATAACATTAAATGAATCAGATAAATATTGTTTTATTGCTTTCTCAACTATTTTATAATCATTATTAGTTACTGTCCTATTTAATTTAGCTTCTATTTCAGTCATTTTAAGATTTTCAAAATCTAATAAATCAACTACTTCATCAATTTCTTGTTTTAACTTTTTTTCTTCCCCTAAATCTTTTAATACAGTAAACGTTAAAATAGCAGCTATTATTCCTATTATTACTCCTATTATAATAAATATGTGTTTCTTTTTCATAAATATTTCTCCTTTATAATAACTTAATAATAACATACTTTTGTTATTATGTCTTTAATAAATTTATATAAAAAATAAGTTTTAATAAAATTATTCATTTTGAAAATTAATTATAAAAGTTAATTTATGATTATCTTTTTTGGCTTTTATGATTCCATTTAATTGTTCTATAAATTCTTTTACAATAGCTAATCCTAATCCTGTATTTCCTTTAGTACGTGAAATATCAACAGTATAAAATTCATTAAATATCTTTTTAATATCTAAATTGTTATACAATAAATCATTTGAAAAAGTAATTTGTATACTATTAGCTACTTTAATAGAAATATCTAAATCACTTTCGCTATGTTTATATGCGTTTCTTATTAAATTATCAAATATTCTTTCTAACATCATTTCATTTGAATGAATAAATATTTTTCTTTTTGTTGTCTTAAAATTTATAACTCTATTTTCTTTTGAAAAATCTTCATAGTGATTAGAGATAGTTTTTTCTAGGATAGCAACTAAATTAACTTTTTCGTATTTTATAAATTCATTATTTGATATAATTTTAGAAAACTCAAAAAAAGAATTTATAAGATCTGCTAACCTTTTCAATCTTTCTTCTATTATTTTTAAATTTTTGCTTTTTTCTTCTTCTAAGCTTTCTTTTTGAATAATATCAATATATCCTAAGGCAGAAGTTAAAGGGGTTCTTAAATCGTGAGATATGTTAATTATCATTCGTTCTAAATTTTTATTTTTGTTTTCAAATTCATTTTTTATATTATTATATTTTATTAAAGTAGCATTTATATTATTAATTAAATTACTTAAATCTTTATCTGTTAAATCAGTAGTTAAAATAATATTACTATTTTGTTTTATTTTTTGTGTTAAGTTTTTATTTAATTTTCTAATACCTCGTTTTAATAAAACTAAATAAAAAATAGCAATTAAAAGAAGTATAACTAAAATAATTATAATTATATCTTTCATTGCTACCACATCCTTAAATATCTCTTGCTTTAAAACTATTATATCCTATTAGATTAGTAATTACAAATACTATAATCCAAACACTATAAGTTTTAAAAATATATGTAGTACTAGGATTTATACATAATTTTGTTATAGCAGTTTCCCATTCATAATTAATTATCCAATTAGGTAAATTCAAAACATTTATAGAAGATAGTAATATTATTTGAGATAAAATAATTAATGGAATTGTTATACCATTATATATTGATGTTTTTCTAGTTAAAACGCTGATCATAAACAAAACACTAATAATTGCATATAAAAGTGGTAATTGCTTAATAATTAACGTAAACATTTCTGAAATTGAACTTGTAAAATAATTTCCATTGACTATTAAATTAGTAAAATGACAGAAAATAGCGTTTATAAATAATAAAACTGTTCCTATACCAAGTGATAATATTAATTTTGAAAAATAATATTTCTTTTTTGATATATTAGTTGAAATTGTATTTTTTATTGTCTTATTAGAAAAATCACAACCAATTACAAGTATAACTATTGCAATCAAGAAATAATATAAATTATTATTTTTAGTCATGTTTACTTTATCTAAAGAATAACTACCATGATCCATTAGAAATTCACGAGTTTCATCAAGATTTTTAATATTATATAATTCCTGATATTCTTCATTAGTTAAACCATATATACCAGGATTATTTTCACTACCTAAATTTAAACCCATACTTAAAGGTGACAATGAATAAGCAGAAATAAAAGCAAATGTTAATAAAGTAATAATAATAATGTAAATACCTTTTCCTTTAAATATTCTAAATAAATCAGCTTTTATTATATTTAACATTATTTAGCCTCCTTAACAATTTCCTTAAAGTAGTCTTCAAGTGATATTCCATATTCATAAAAGCCTTTAATTTTAATCTTATTATTTGCTAACACATTACTAATCTTATCTGATTTTTCTAAATAATCATAAACTCTAATTTCATCATCATCTATTACTTTATAATTTTTAGTGTCTAACTCTTTTTCTAATAAATAGGCTACTTTCTTAGAATCATTAGTTTTAATAACAATGCATTTTGAACATTCTAAATCAAGTTCTTCTTTTGTAATTGATTTAATTAATCTTCCATTTTCAATAAACCCAAAGTTGGTGGAAAGAAGATATAATTCTGATAAAATATGACTAGAGATAAGTAAGGTAACTCCATTATTAGAAAGAGTTTTAAAAGTATCTCTAAGTTCACTAATTCCAATAGGATCTAATCCGTTTATTGGCTCATCTAATACAACAAAATCGGGATTATTTAATATTGCTAAAGCAATACCTAATCTTTGTTTCATACCTAGTGAAAAATTTTTAACTTTTTTCTTACCAGTATTTGTTAAGTTTACCATTTTTAAAACTTTATTTATTTGACTTAAATCAGTAAATCCTCTTTGTAAAGCATAATATTTTAAATTATCATAAGCTGATAAGTTGGGATAGAATGCTGGATTTTCTATTAATGACCCTACTCTTTGTTTATTATCAAAAATACTATTATCATTACTATTAGTTCCAAATAATGTAAATGTACCACTTGTTGGAGCTGCAAGAGTGGTAATTAATTTCATCAAAGTTGTTTTACCTGCACCATTTCTTCCTATTAATCCATAAATATCTCCTTTTTTTATTGTAATATTTACATTATCTAGTGCAGTAAAGTTTTTATATTTTTTAGTTAAATTATGGGTTTGTAACACAATTTCTCTCATATATAATCAGTCCTTCCCTTTAATAATATACAAAAAAAGTGTTAAAAAATCCTTAACATAATTCTTAAAATTTCCTTAATTTTTAAATTTATATCCAATACTCCAAATTGTTTCTATATAATCTTTTTTTGGATTTGCTTTTTTTAATTTATTTCTTATTTTACTAATATGTACATTAAGTGTATTTTCATCCCCTGAATTTAGTGTATCCCAAACTGTATCAAATAGCGTACTTTTGGTTACAACTTGATTACTATTTTCCATTAATAATTTTAATATTTTAAATTCCGTCTTAGATAAATTTATATCTATTTTATTACACATAACTTTATAATTTTTAGGATTTAGTTCTATATTCCCTATTTTTAAAGTTTCATTTTTATTATTTAGATTATGTTTTAAGTGAACTTTAATTCGTGCAACAAGTTCATCATTATTAAATGGTTTTGTTACATAATCATCTGCTCCTAACTTAAATAAATCTAATTTTTTATCAATATCGTTGATAGCGCTTGCTATAATAATTGGAACATTTTTAATATTTTTTAATTCATTAATAATTTCATCACCACTTTTACCTGGTAACATTAAATCTAAAATGATTAAATCAATACTACTATTATGAAGAAGTAATGCTTCAGTTCCTGAATAAGCAGATTGAATGTTATATCCGTTTGATTGTAAAATTTTTTGTAACATTTCATTAATAATTTGATCATCTTCTACAATTAAAATAGTTTTCAAAATTACCACCTCAAACTTAAGTATTATTATACCATTATTTACGACAAAAAAACTAGACTGTTCGGTCTAGTAAAATAATCAAAATTGGTAGCGACGGAGGGAATCGAACCCACGACCTTCCGGGTATGAACCGGACGCTCTAGCCAGCTGAGCTACATCGCCATGACATTTAGATTATAGCAAATAAAGTTTAAATTGACAACATTTTTTTTATAAATAATAGCTTTTTTTTATTTTTGTGTTATAATATTAAACGCTTAAGGAGGAAAGTCTTATGATAATAGAAAAATTAGATACATTTTTAAAACCATATTTTGATAATATTAAATACATTAGCAATGTAGATAATCAAAAAGAAATATTTATTTCTGGATTAAAAGATTTTACTTTGAAACAAATATTTTTGCTTATAAATTTAGAAAATAATCCTGACTTTTCTTTAGAACAATTATTGTATATTTATAATTATCTTTTAAATCCATATTCTAAAAACCAAAATAAAGTTTTTAGTGAATATATAAAAGCTATAATAGATGCTGTAAATATGATACAACAAAGTAAAATTACTTTAAAAAATAGCTGTGATAAAAATTTAAAGAATAAAACTTTGATTACTTTTTCTGATATTGGCGTTTTAGATAATATAATTATTCATAAAGATGCAAATTACTATGATTCTCTTTTACTCCTTTTAGATGTATTTAAAAATTCATTAATGGAAGAAAAAGGAAAAACGATGATATTAAAATAAGATTTCTAAAATTTGAAATCTTATTTTTTTAATATTTTTATATTACTTTTAGTTATTAGTTCACTTAATTTTTTTTGATCTTCCTTTTTAATATCGCTTTTACAAATAATATGAGCTTGTCTATTATTAATGTATAGATAATAAAAATTTTTAGTTTCTACCCATTTATATAAATCTTTATAATTAGTTTTGTTGTATCCACTAGAAGTTTTAATTTCAAAATAGTCATTATGAAAAATATAAGTACAAGTAGTATTTAATAATCTTTTATCTGTCTTTAATAGTCTATTTACAAATATCCATGGAAGTATTGGAGTATCAAATTCTATAATTGCGATTACTGCTACTATTAAACAAAATAAATGTTTATCGGTAAAATTATTAACATTTAATAATGAATATATAATTAAAAAAACAGCTACTATGTTAATTATGATTCTTGAAATTTTATTCATGTTAAAGAAATGGAACTTATTAAAAGTAAA
Organism: uncultured Bacilli bacterium; assembly: GCA_944372455.1. Taxonomy (GTDB): domain Bacteria; phylum Bacillota_I; class Bacilli_A; order RF39; family UBA660; genus SIG205. The sequence continues at coordinate 17,380 of CALVZF010000020.1, read as the reverse complement.
ATATACTTCTTTTGTTAATTTAGTTTTAATTTCAATCATAAAACACTATCCTTTCTTTGTCTCTAAAATAAATTAATATGTAAGTAATTATGGGATAATTAACGTTTTTAAATGAGTAATTAAGTATCATGATATAAAAATTGAAAATGAACTCTAACCATATAAAATTAGCGTTAAATAATACATTGTAGACGTATGTTTAATTTTAGGACATGTCCAATAAAAAACTATTTAAACATCCATTTTGTTTGTAAGTTTATAACTTTTAACAACATTGTTTAATAACATTGTAACTGTCATAGGACCTACTCCACCAGGAACTGGAGTTATTAATTTTACTTTATCTATTACTGAATTAAAATCTACATCTCCAACTATTTTTCCATTTAATCTATTTATTCCAATATCAATAATTACCACATTATTCTTTATCATATCTTTATTAATTAAGTTTTCATGTCCTACCGCAACAATTAAAATATCTGCATTTTTAGTATGTTCACCTAAATTTTTGGTTTTAGAGTGACAAATACTAATATTAGCATTCTTTCTTAATAATAATTCTATAAGAGGTTTCCCCACTAAATTACTACGGCCTATAATTACTACATTTTTATTTTCTAAATCAACATTATATGCTTCTAATAATTTTATAACTCCTAGTGGTGTACAAGAAACTAATCCATCTTGACCTAAAAATAATTTTCCATAATTAATTTTGGTTAGACCGTCTACATCTTTATTTGGATCAATATAATTAATTAATTCTTGTTCATCATACTCTTTAGGAATAGGTAGTTGTAATAAAATTCCAGTTATTTTGATATCATTGTTTAACTCTTTAATTTTATCAATAATAATTTGTTTGTCAATATTATCTTCAAAATGGACATGATGAAATTTAATTCCAACGCTTTCAGCTGCTTTTTTCTTATTATTAATATAAATAGTACTTGCTTCATCATTACCGATTTGGATATCTACTAGTTCTGGAATACTAGGTAGTTTAGATATTTCTTTTTTTAAATTTTCTCTAATCTGTTTGCTACAATGTTTACCATCAATTATTTTTTCATTCATTTTTTCCTCTCCTTAACTAGTATGGTAATGGATATTTTTGAGTAATTTTTTGTACTTCAGCTTTAACTTTGGATTTATTTGTTTCACTTTGATCTTTAAGCACACTATCAATTAAATTAGCGATCATTTTAAAATCTTCTTCATTTAAACCACGAGTAGTCATAGCGGCGCTTCCAAGCCTTAATCCTGATGTAACTTTAGCGCTTAATGTTTCATTTGGAATAGTATTTTTATTACAAGTAATATTAACTTCTTCTAAAATATTTTGGGCTTCTAAACCACTTATATTATATGAGGTTTTTACATCCAATAATAATAAGTGATTTTCAGTTCCATTAGCTATTATTTTTTTATCTAATTTAATAAATTCATCTGCCATAGCTCTAGCATTTTTTATAACATTTTCAATATAAATTTTAAATTCTTTGGTAGAAGCTTCTTTAAAACATACTCCTTTGGCAGCGATTACATGCATCAAAGGTCCACCTTGTAACCCTGGAAAAACTGTTCTATTAATTTTTTTAATAATTTCTTCATTATTAGTAAGAATAATTCCTCCGCGTGGTCCTCTCAAAGTTTTATGGGTAGTAGAAGTAATTACATCTGCCACGTCACAAGGATTTTGATGAAAACCTGCAGCTACTAATCCTGCAATGTGTGCCATATCTACCATTAAATATGCTCCAACTTTAGAAGCAATCTCTTTAAATTTTTTAAAATCTATGGCTTTAGAATATGCAGTTGCGCCTGCAATGATCATTTTAGGTTTACATTCTAAAGCAATTTCTAAAACTTTATCATAATCAATTTCTTCAGTATTTTTATCTACTCCATAACTAACGATATTATATTCTTTACCAGAAAAATTTATAGGTAATCCATGAGTTAGATGGCCTCCATCTTTTAAACTCATACCCATAACCGTATCTCCTAAATTAAGTAATGCTTTAAAGACCGCCATATTCGCACTACTCCCTGAATGTGGCTGAACATTAGCGTATTTTACATTAAAAAGTTTTGTAACTCTATTAATTGTCTCTTCTTCTATTTCATCAATAAATTTACAGCCCCCATAATACCTATTATTTGGATATCCTTCCGCATATTTATTAGTAAGAATTGAGCCTTGGGCTTTTAATACATCTAAACTTACAAAATTTTCAGAAGCTATAAGTTCAATATTATTATTTTGTCTTTCAAGCTCTTTTTGAATACTCAAAAATATTTTATCCATTCCACATCACCATACATATTATATCAAAAAACCAAAAATATTAAATGATTTTTTCCAAATTAGATTTTATTTCTTTTATATCTTCACCGTAGACAATTACACTATTTTCAATTAAGTCAAGATATGCTTTATAATCTATTTTGTCTAATAATTCTATATAAAAATTTTTATTATCAAAATATAAATGATAATTATCAATATTATAATTTTTATACTCATCTAATTTATAATATATTTCGCTATCAAATTTAAATTTTATTTTCATATCTAATGATTCACCAAAAAGTTTCATATATTCATCATCATCTTTTTCCATTTCAATTATTATTCCATATATATCATTTATATAGACAGTAACCTCATAATAACCTTTAATATTTAAATTATAAATATCTTTAATTTTTAAGAATAACTTTTTAAATTCTTTTTCAACGTTTTCTTTAAAGTTAAAATTAATAAATTCTAGATATTCTTTATTTAAATATATTGTTATGTTATTCAAATTAAATATTTCAAGTTTCACAATATTAATCACCTAAAGTATTGTATGTATTTATGATTTTTTTGTATATAAAATAATCATTTATAATTAAATTTGTCATTTATATTAAAATTGTGTTATTATAGATAAATGTTTTTTAAAAAAGGAGATAATTATATGAATTTTAATAATAAAAATTTTTTTATTGATCAAAATTTACCTCAGCCATTAAGCGATAAAGAAATTAAAAATCTTTTTATAAGTTATAAAAATGGTAATATGGAATCAAGAAATACTATAATTTACCACAATATTAGATGGGTATTATCACTAGTAGAGAATTTATCTAATAAATATTATTTAGATAATAAATATGAAAAATCGGAATTAACCGAGGTAGGTGTAATTGGATTAATTAAAAGCGTTGACAGTTTTAAAATAGAAAAGGAATTTAAATTTATTACTTATGCTACTCAGGTTATATTAAATGAAATTAGAATGTTTATACGTTCCACAAAAAAATATAATAATGATATTAGTATGGAAACTCCTATGAAAGTTGGTAATAAATCTTTTAGTAAAATTCAAAATACATTTTATGATGATATGGATTTAGAATATATGTATGAAGAAAAGGAATTAAAGGCAATAATTAAAAAGTTAGTTTTAGAATTACCCTTAAGAGAAAGAAAAATCATGTTATTAAATTTTGGATTTATTAATAATAAAGTATATACCCAAAAAGAAATTGCTTTAATATGTGATCTTTCACAATCTAGAATTTCTAGAACAATTAAGGAAATTTTACAAAAGTTAAGAATTGAATTACTAAAAATTGGTATAATAGAAAGAAATTACAATCAAGAAAAATTTTTAAAATAAAATATCTGAATTTATTCTTCAGATATTTTATTTTCAATTATATTTTGAATTTGTTCTTTACCCATTTTAGAAAGACTTGAGAATAAAACTAATTCATCACCTTGTACTAAATCAAGTTCTTTTAAAATTATATTTTTATATTTATCCCATTGTCCTTTAGAAATCTTATCCACTTTAGTAGCTATTACTGTAACTTTTAAATTATAATATTTTAAATAGTTATACATAAGTAAATCGTCTTTAGTTGGCTTATGTCTAAAATCAATAAGCATAAAAACATGTTCTAAATTTTTTCTACTTGAAAGGTATTCTTCAATCATTTTACCAAATTTTTCTTGAGTTTTTTTACTAGTTAAAGCATAACCATAACCAGGAACATCCACTAAATAAAAACTATCATTAACAAGATAAAAATTTAACGTTTGGGTTTTTCCAGGTCTACTTGAGGTTCTAGCAAAATTTTTTCTATGTACTAAAGTATTTATAAAACTACTTTTACCCACATTACTTCTTCCAAGCATTAGAAATTCTTTTTTATTATCATCTGGATATTGACTAGTTCTAACCGCACTAATCTTAAGTTCTACACTATTTATTTTCATTACGCTTCACCTCTATATATTTTACAAGCCTCATCAAGTTTGTCTAAAAGTACATCTACTTCTTCTAAAGTTTTTACTCTAGCTCCACTTGCTCTTTCGTGTCCTCCACCATTAAACATGGCAGCAATTTCATTAATTTTAGGACCTCTTGATCTAATAGTAATTCTATATATTTCGTTTTTAGCATCTTTGGATATAAAAGTCCAAACTAAAACTTCGTCTATATAATTAAATTTATTAATCATATTCCCAGGACTAGCAGAATCTACTTCAAATTTTTTTAAAACTTCTTCATCTAATTTAATATATGCAAGTCCATTATCACTTAAAATCAAATTTTGAGCAATATATCCTTGTAATTTAACTTCTTTTAATGGTCTAATATATAAATCATCATAAAGTGAGGTAAAATCTATTTTAGTGTCCTTTATTAGTTTATGAACTAAATCAAAAGTTTTAAAGGAAGTATTTATAGTAGTAAATCTATTTGTATCTGATACAATGCCTTGAAATAAAAGAGAAGCTGCACTTTTACTTAATTTTAATTTAGTTTTATAGGTTAATTCTAAAATCATTTCGCAAGTAGAAGAAGAATTAGTATTAATATATTCATAATCACAAAACTCTTCTACAAAGGGATGATGATCAATTTTTATTTTATAAGCAAATTTTTCTATAGATTCACAGTCTACTCTTTTTTGATCAGGAGTATCCAATACTATTAATAAAGAGTTGTTGATATTTGCTTCATCTAATTTATCTAAATGTCCCATATATCTAAATCTAGATGTAGGGATACCAACTGCATATACTTTTTTCTTTGGAAAAGTATTAATTATTATTTCTTTTAAGGAAAGCTCACTTGCTAAGGCATCAGGGTCTACTCTCTGATGCCTAGCTATAACAATGCTATCATATCTCTTAATTATTTTGTAAATACTTTTAAAAGTGTTCATAAACCTCACTCACTTATCTTTTATTTGGTAATTAATCTATAAGTATCTTCTGCAATCATTAATTCTTCGTTTGTAGGAATTACATAACATGGTACTGAAGAAACATCTTTTGTAATTACACCTTCTTTACCAAAACGCATTTCTTCATTTTTTTCTTTATCTAATTTAATTCCTAAACATGCAAGACGTTTTATAACCATATTTCTAACATGAGGGGAATTTTCTCCTACTCCAGCGGTAAATGCAATTGCGTCTACTCCTCCTAATTCTACATAATATTTAGCGATATAACTAACTACTGAATTTACAAATAAATAATGTGCCATTATAGCTTTTTTATCTTTTTCACTAATTTTAGCTTCAATATCTCTAAAATCACTACTTATTTCACTAATACCTAACATGCCACTTTGTTTATTAAGAATAGAATCTATTTCTTCAATTGTTTTACCTGTTTTTTTCATAATATATGGAATGATACTATAATCAATATCTCCAGAACGTGATCCCATTACAATTCCTGCATTAGGAGTAAATCCCATTGTTGTATCTACACATTTTCCGTCTCTTACCGCACTAATACTTCCACCATTTCCTAAATGACAAACTATAATATTACAAAATTTTTCATCTAAAATTTCCATTACTCTATTTGATACATATTTATGACTCATTCCATGAAATCCATATTTTCGTACTCCATATTTTGTATACCATTCATTTGGTACTGCATATAAAAATCTTTCTTCATCCATAGTTTGATGAAAAGCAGTATCAAAACAACCAATTTGTTTAGCTTCTGGAATTTCTTTCATAAAAGCTCTAATACCTATTAAGTTTGCTGGATTATGTAGAGGCGCTAAATCACTTAATTCTTCTACTGTTTTTAAAACTTCCTCATCAATTATAACAGAATCTTTATATTTATCTCCACCATGAACAACTCTATGTCCTACACCTTCTATTTCTTTTAAATCATTAACTACTTTATAATTAATTAATTCTTCAGTTAAAATTTTAACTGCATCCTCATGATTTTTTAAAATAGCTTCTTTTTTAATTTTTTCTCCATTAATTTTAATTGTATAAAAACTATTATCTATCCCTATTCTTTCAAATACTCCAGAAATAAGAACTTTTTCTTCTGGCATTTCATAAGCTTGAAATTTTAGTGATGAACTACCAGCATTTACAGATAAAATCTTCATTGTATTCCTTCTTTCTAATGTAATAATTATACTATAAAGAAAAAAAAAATTCATTAAAACAGTGAAAATTAGACAAATTAATGTCAAATAAACAAAAGATACAACATTAATCGTTGTATCTTTTAACCTTTATTATTTTATGGTTTATTAACTATTTAGATTGGTAATTTTGTCCAGCTATTTGACTTTGTCCCATTTGAACTAAACGTTTAGTGATTTCACCACCAACTGAACCGTTAGCTCTTGAAGTTGTATCTGGTCCTAAATTAACACCAAATTCGTTAGCTATTTCATATTTCATTTTATCAATAGCTTGTTTAGCTCCTGGTACATATAATTTTCTATTGTTATTTGAGTTGTTCATTATTTTCACCTCCTACACTAATAGAATGTGAAAATTTTGTCAAAGAATACGTTTTTTACCTTGGTAATTTATAACAAATTTTTATAACTGTTATCATCTAAATTAATTTCTACTATTTCTATATTGTTAATAGTTTCTTTAATTATTTTTTCATAATCAAATCTTTTTTCTATTTCTATACAATTTTCTTTTTTAGGATTTATAACTGGATGTTTTGGTAAAAAAATGGTACAACAATCTTCAAAAGGTAAAATACTTGTTTCATAAGTATCAATTTTTTTTGCGATCTCAATAATTTCTAATTTATCTAAACAAGCTACAGGTCTTATTACTGGAAGATTTACTACGCTATTAATTACATTAATACTATCTAAAGTTTGAGAAGCAACTTGTCCAATTGATTCTCCATTTATAATTGCTTTTAAATTATTATCTTTTGCTACTTCTTCTGCTATACGATACATCATTCTTCTCATTATGGTTATCATATAACTAGAAGCATTGTTTTTATAGATCTCTTCTTGCATTTTTGTAAAAGGTACTACATGTACTTTAATTTTATCAGTATATTTACATAATTTTTTAACTAAAGTAAAAACTTTATTTTTGGCTTCTAAAGAAGTATGTGGTGGAGATTCAAAATAAATACATTCTATTTTTATCCCACGTTTCATAGCTAAATAAGCAGCTACTGGGGAATCTATTCCTCCACTAAGCATCAATAAAGCTTTCCCTTGGATTCCTACTGGATAACCTAAAATTCCTTTTACTTCATCTGTATAAATAAAAGTTCCTTCTTTTCTTAAATCTATATATAATGTTTTATCTGGATTATGTACATCTACTTTTTTATTTTCTAAATGTTTTAGTAAATAACCTCCTACTTGTCTAGATATTTGCATACTATCTAAAAAATAAGATTTATCAGCTCTATTAGTTTCTACTTTAAAAGTATTAAAATTTTCTTTAGAAAGTACTTCTATAGAACTTTTTTTAATTATTTCCAAATCATTTGTATCTAATTTATAAGAAATAACAATTCCTTGAATTCCAAATATATTAAGAAGAATATCTTTGATTTCATTAAGTGATTCGGTTTCAATATACATTCTAGATCTATCTTTTATAATTTTACAATCAAAATTTTTAACTTTATTTAGTATATTTTGATATAAAGTGTTAATAAATTGATCTCTATTGCCTTTTTTAGTAGTAAGTTCACCATATTTTATCATTATTACTTTTTTCATAATTCATCTCCTAAAAATTAAACATTAACCATTCTGGTTTAAAAGTTAACAAAATACCTATTATAATCATTATAATTCCACCAATTAAGTGTGAATATTTAGTATATTTAGTGGAAATTCCAGTTACAGTTAAAGTTTTCATTGCAAGCGCAAAAACTATTATATCATCAATTAAGAAAAATAGTATATATAGAAAAAAGTAAATTATATATTGCATAGTACTTAAATTATTAAGCGCTAAAATACTTGTAAACATTACAGGAAGTCCTGCAGAACATAAAAGTTCTATAAAATTTACTGAAATAGCTAATATTATTATTCCCAATAATGCTAATAATAGACTTTTTTCACTAGTAAATTTTTTAATTTTAGTTATAATTTTAGAGCGTTTTTCTTTTTTCACTACGTGACAACCTGAATTTTTGCTTTTAAAATAACTAATTAAATTGATAATTCCACCAATTATAGCTATTAATGAAATGAAAACTCTTAAATAAATTATTCCATCTAAAAATATAGTTAAATTTAGCCATGAAATCATAAAAAGTAAATAAGTTATTGCAGAAGTTACTATGAAACTTAAACCTAAAAACCACATTCTTTTTTTATCTTTTGTATTAATCAACATAGTAATTAAAAATAATAAAATCCACATCGCACATGGATTAAATCCATCAATTAATCCTAAGATTATAGATACTAATGGTAAAGAAACATTCTTAGTGTCTACTTCACCAATAAATGGAATGTTAACTTTAAAATTGGCATTTTGTTGAGAATTAGATACACATTTTTTTAAATTTTTATTTTCTTTAGTAATTCCTAAATAATTCCCAACTATATCATTACATTTATTCTCTTCTAAAGAGTAGTATTTAATAGTTTCAATAAGTTTTTTATCGGTGTTTGTATCATATCCTTGAATTATTTCTCCACCAATAACAGTAAAAGGAACACCTTTTATCTTTTCATCTGTTAAATTAGCTACTTCTTTTAATTTTTTAGCATTGTCTTGATTGTACCAAGTTTCATATTTATAAATTTTTAAATTTGGATATTCTATTTTAATTTTTTCTAAAGATTCTTCTAAGGCTTTACAATGTGGACAACCATTTCCATAAAATAAATATAAGTTAACTGTTTCTTTTGCAAATACATTTTGGGGTAATAAAATTAATATTGTTAAAACTAATATTAAAATTTTTAAAAATTTATTTTTCTTCATATTCCTTAATTAAATTAATAATAGTTTCTTTTTTTTGTTCCCCAATTAATCTTTTAAGTTCTTTCCCGTCTTTAGAAACAAAAATATAAAGTGGTATATTATCTGTAACATTGTATTCTGTAGCTTTTTCTTCATCAATATCAATATCGTAATTTTCTATTTCAATGTTACCATACTCACTAGTAATTTCGCTCCAAATTTTATTCATTACTAAACAACCAGGACACCATAGAGCTCCAAATTTTAATATTTTCATATTTTTACTCTCCTTTTAATAAAAGTTTGTCATAACAAATTTTAAATTTTTGTAAAAAATAATCTATTTCTTCTTTAGTAGTTAAATAAGATATACTTACTCTAACACTACTTAGTGCATAATCTTTATTCTTAGTTACTTTATATACTGAAGTAGACATACTATTACTACTTGAACAAGCACTTTTAGTAGAAATAAATATATCAAATTCTTCTAAAGCATGTACCAAAGTTTCAGGTTTAATTCCTAATACACTAAAATTTAATATATGTGGTAATGATTTTGAAGAACTATTAATATGGACGTTTTTAAATGTATTTAAATTATCTTTTAAATATTTATTTAGTGAATATACTTTTTCTAATTTTTGATCATAATTTTCATAAGCTAGTCTTAAAGCTTTAGACATAGAAACAATTAAAGGCAAAGCAGGAGTTCCACTTCTAAATTTGCTAGTGCTTTTTCCGCCATGAATTAAATTATCAATTATTAAATTATCATTTTTTATAAGGCACCCTATTCCTTTTGGAGCATAAAATTTATGTGCAGAAAAACTTACTAAATCTATATTATTTAAATCTAATTTAATTTTTCCAATAGCTTGTGTAGCATCTACGTGAAAGAAACATTTTGGATAATTACTAATTATTTTTTTTATCTCATCTAAGTTTTGTAAAATACCAAGTTCACTATCTACTGCACTAATAGTTACTATTAAGGTTTTATCATTTATTAATTTTTTTAAAGATTCTAAATCTACTTGTCCATTATTATCTAACTTTACTATATCAATACTAAAACCATGTAAAGCTAAATAATTTAATGAAGCGCTTACTGATGAATGTTCTAATGGGGTTGTTATTATATGATTGCCTCTATTTTTATATTTAAAAGCAATTCCTTTTAGTGCTAAATTATTTGATTCAGAAGCTCCAGAAGTGTAAATTATTTCTTTATTTTTAAGTCCTAAAATTTCTTTTATTTGGTTTGTCGACACACTTATTAACTCATTACTTTTAACCCCTAATTTATGTATTGAGTTTGAATTACCTATATAGTCTTTAGTAACCTTAACATAAGTATCAAGAACTTCGTCGTTTACAGGTGTTGTTGCTGAATAGTCTAAATATACCATATTAATCACCAATAAAATTATATAGTAACAAATATAAAAAGTAAAGTTATCCATTTAAGAATAACTTTACTTATTAAGAGGATTTACAATGTAAATTGAATAATTACTCAAATCCATTTTTTTAATCATTATATTTAATTCATCTAAATTTAACTCTTTAACACATTCTACAAAATCACTACCAAATTCTCCTAGATCAATTATATTACTAACAATTACATCATTTAAGGCAATAATATTATCAAAAGCATTAATCTTAATACTTAAAATTCCTTTTTTCATAATTTCTAAATCCTTAGCACTAATTTCCATATTATCTAAAGTATTTTTAATTTCTTTACATAATTCTTTAGGATAATTACTTTCAAAAGTTAAAATAATTAAGACATGGGTATCAGTAAATATTTTATCAATAGAAACAGAAGAAGATAAATAACCTTTTTCCATCATTTCTTCATAAAATTTAGAAGAAGTCCCAAACATTAGCTCAAATAAAATGTATAAGTATAAAGATTGTTTTCTTTTTTCTTTAACTCCTAATTTATCTAAATTTAATTTAATTCCATAAGATAATTTAGCATTATCTACATTTTTAAATACAATTTCTTCTTCTTTAACTACTTTATCACTTTCTTTATATTCTTTTGTTTTAATTTTGGGCATAGGTTTAAATTTTTTGGATAATTGGTTTTCTCTTATTGTATTAATAGTTTCATTGGGATCAAAATTACCCGTAATAACTACAAACATATTAGAGGGATGATAAAATGTATTATAACATCTTAATAAATCTTTTTTATTGATATTATTAATACTATCTATTGTACCAATTATTGGGTATTTCATCGGATTTTTATAAAATATATTGTTTCTTATACCATCATATAAAACCCAAAAAGGATCATCTAAATACATTTTTAATTCTTGAATGATTATTCCTTTTTCTTTTTCAATGTTTTGAGGGGTTAAATATGGTTTTTGGACAAAATCTAATAAATACTTTAAATTTTCTAAAAAATTATTTGGACCAGAAAATTCATAAGTAGTATTAAAAAATGAAGTATGGGCGTTCGCACTAGTTCCGCTTTTGGAATAAAAAGTAAAAGGATCTATTCCATCTTCTTGTTCAAACATTTTATGTTCTAAAAAATGAGCAATCCCTAAAGGAACTTTAACCATTTTATTTTCATTAATGGGCACAAATTCATCATCTTTAGAGCCAAATCTAGTTGTGAAAGTAGCATAGATATTTTTAACATTATTTTTAGGAATCATATATACTTCTAAGCCATTTTCTAATTTTTCATAGTATAAAGGTTCATCAACTATATTTATATTAATTTTTTCCATATTATTCCCCTCCATACATTAAATAAATAGTATCTATTTTTAATTTGTTTGCTAATCTTACAACATCTTCTTTAGTAATATTTTTTATTGTTTCAATTCTTTTTAAAATATCATCTCCACCAATTAATTCATTTGTATAATACATATTTAAAATTCTTCTTTGAGAATCAGTTATAGTATCTACTGAAGTGATCATTGACTTTTTCGCATTTTCTAATTCTTCATCGCTAATTTTCCCTTTTTTCATTTTAGTTAATTCTTTTTTTATCAAATTAACGGTTTTATCAAAATCTGATTTATTAATACCTGCATATATAACAAATAAATTGTCAAATATTCTTGGCATTGAATTAATATAATACGCTAATGAATTTTTTTCACGTACATTTTGAAATAACTTGGAGCTAGTTCCCCCACCTAAAATTTCTGAGAAAATTGGTAAAACATATCTTAATTCATATTTACTTAAATCTTTTAATTTAAAGCCAATATTAAGTTTAGATTGTGCAATATTTTCCCATTCTTCTTCTTTTTTCGCTCTAGAACGAATTTTATCGTGAAATATCATTGGAGATGGTAAACTCTTTTTAACTGTATTAATTTTAAAGTTTTCATGGATATAATTAACTACTTCATCTTCCTCTACATCTCCTATAACCATAATATCTACCTTATCACACTTAAGTACTTCATTATAATATTCATATAAAGTTTTAGGAGTTATTAATTCTAAATCTTCTAAATATCCATATCCATTATGAGCATAAGCCTCATTTTTTCCTAAGTGTTCTAACATTTTAATAAGAGAATATTTTGTCATATTATCTTTTACTGATTTAATTTCGTTATTTATTAATTTTTTAACTACTTTAAAAGTTTTAAGATCAAATTCATTATTAATTATTAATGGGTTAAATAACACTTCAAAAAAGAAATCTAAAGTATTTTTAAACATGTTAGGTTCTGTGTATTTTTCATTAAGAAAATTTAAAGAAAAACTTAAATTGGAAAGGTTTCCAATTCTAGAATTAGAAGAAATTATATTAGCGTTATATAATTCCATAGATTTTTTGGTAATTAATCTTTTAGTTGGATAATTTTTACTAGATTGAACTAATATTTCACTTAAAAAATTTCTTATAGTAATTTCTTCTTTTTTTTCTTTTCTTAGAAAGTTAACTTCAAATGTTACTGTTTTAAATTCTTTAGTTTTGATAATATGTACGTTATAAGCAGCATATTCTTTTTTTATGTATTCCAAATAATCACCAACTTTCCTTAATTAGTATATGAAATTTTTTAATAATTATAATTCTTTCGCACTTTCTAGCGCAATTAAAATCATGTCATCTAAACTTTTTTCTCTATCTTCCGCACTAACTTGATTTTTACTGTATGATTCATCTACAACAGTTAATAGACAAGCACATTCTTTTTTTAATTCATGAGCAATTAAAAAAAGTGCGAAAGCTTCCATTTCTAAAATTTTATAGTTTTTATTATTTCTTATATGATCAAAATAAACGTCAAAAACTGAAGATGTAGTTACTATTTCTTCTTTTATATTTTTATTAATTTTTTGAGCTACATTTTTAATTATATAATTTACATCTAAAAAAGCATCTAATTCTTTGATATCTTTATCAAACATTTCTTTTGAAAAATTATTCATTGTATTAACTTTATTAGCTAAAATTATATCTCCAATTTTTATATTTTTATCATGACTTCCACAAGATCCAATTCTTATTATTGTATCTACTTTATAAAATTTAAATAATTCATAGGCATAAATTCCTATACTTGGCATCCCCATTCCGTGCCCCATTACAGTAATACGTTTATCTTTATAATATCCAGTATAAGCAAGCATTCCTCGTACATTATTTACTAATTTATAATCTGTTAGATATTTTTCAGCTATATATTTAGCTCTTAATGGATCTCCTGGCATTATTACTACATTACTAATTTCATCAATTTTAGCCTCATTATGTGGGGTTGGCATAAACATTCTCCTCTCATTGTAAAATATATTATACCATTTTTTGTAAATTTTGCTATAATTTTATTAATTTTTTCTTTATAAAAAGTCAACTAATTGTTGACCTTATCTATATAGTTTTTAACTTTAGTAATAGTTTCGTTAAAGTTTTTGTAATTAACATCAAACCATTTTATTTTCATTTGATTATTAAACCACGTATATTGTCTTTTAGCATATCTCCTAGAATTTTTTTTAATTAGTTCTATCGCTTCTTCTAAGCTTATTTCTCCATTTAAATATTTAATAATTTCTTTATATCCAATAGCAGTATTTAATGCTTTACTTTCTTTGTTTTTGTTATAGATGGACTTTACTTCTTCTATTAATCCATTATTTATCATTTGTTCAACTCTATTATTAATTATATTATATAAATTTTTTCTATCTGTTGTAAGACCTATAAAAATAGCATCGTAAAGTAATTCATCTTTTTTAGATGATTGTTCCTTAAAGTTATAATTGTATAACAAAGCTTTAATATATAATCCAGTTCCCCCTACAATAATTACATTTTTACTTCTTTTTCTTATTTCTTTTATTATTTTTCTTCCATCTTTTTGATAGTTAAAAGCAGAATAAGTTTTATCAATGCTTTTAAAATCTAATAAATGATGTTTAATACCCTCTTGTTCTTCTATGCTAGGTTTCGCACTTCCTATATTTAAATCTTTATATATTTGTATACTATCAGCATTAATTATTTCGGCGTCGTATTTTTTAGCAAGTTCTATACTTAGTTTAGTTTTACCAACACCAGTTGGACCTGTAATAACTATTATCTTTTTCATTTTAACCCTTACTTTCAATAATTTCTTTTACTGGTTTATATGTTTTTCTGTAGTTATCTAGTATACCATATTTTTTAATATTTTGAAGATGTTTTTTAGTTGGATACCCTTTATGTTTAGCAAATTCATACATTGGATATTTTTTATCTAATTCATACATCATTCTATCTCTAGTCACTTTAGCAATTACACTTGCAGCAGCAATAGATAAACTTAAAGCATCCCCATGAATTATTGAAGTAGATGGTATTGAAAGTTCTAACGGCATAGCATCAACTAATACATGTTCAATGTTACACTTTGTATTTTTAATTGCTTCTATCATCGCTTTTTTACTAGCTTGGTAAATATTTAACTCATCTATTTCTTTCGCACTTACAATACCTATTCCAATACCTAAAGCTTCTTTTTGCAATATATAATAATATTTTTCTCTTTTCTTTTCACTTAACTTTTTAGAATCAGTAAGTCCTTCTAAAGTATAATTTTTGGGTAGAACAACACAAGCTGCTACTACCGGTCCTACTAAAGGACCTCTTCCTACTTCATCTACTCCTGCAATATTATTTATATTTTTTTCATATAGTTCTTTTTCATATTTAAGTAAGTCTTCCATGTTAATTCACCATATTAATTTTATCATATATATTAATTAAAATAAACGACTTTAAAAATTTAAAGTCGTTTAAAAATTATGGAATGAAAACTATTCTAAAAGCGGTATCTATTGTTGAACCATCCTTAGCACTATAATTAAATATTCCTGCACCTGTTCCATCGGCTGCTACTCCACCTCTTGTTAAAAATGGATTATCGGTATTCAAGGTCCCTATTTTATCATTATACCAACCATTTGTTTCATATGTTGCATCTCCTAAGATATAAGTTTTATCTTGAGTATAACTATCATAATATTTTTTGTTTGATTCTGTCGTAAAGAAATCTGCAGTAAATCCCGATGAAGCTAATGAATTATTGTAGTTTGCCATTACGTATTCTACTCTTCCACCTACCATGTCATATATTCCATATATAGTTCCTGTTGTTGAAGCTCCGGTTCCTTTTAACACATCTTTAGTTCCTTTGCATTTTTTTAAAAATTGTGAATTACAACTAAATCCATCGTAAGAATAACTTTCTTTATCTACTGTAGAAACATTACTTCCACTTACAACTCCTGCACTTCTTCCTGTTATAAAATCTGCACTTGAATTTATATATATTTCTTTATTAGCTCCTGTATAATCACTATTTCCCATTTTACCGTACTTACTTTGACTTAAGTAGGCGATTGCTCCCCATTCGGTATTTTTCATAATATGAGTTTCTTTTGCTTCTAAAAACCATCCACTTTGTTTACCAATTTGTAATCCAATATTGTATAGTGATGAAAGAGTACCACTAGTAGAAGTAACTATTCCTTTAGATGGAATAAAATGTCTACCGTTAGCTGCATTAAATTTACTAACCCAAAAACCAGATAATTCTTTATCCCAACCAGATTGGTCATAAGCTGTTGTTTTGTATACTTTACTTCCATCTCTAAATGAGGGATGAGTATAATATTCTGTTTTAGCTACCCCACTTGTATTTATACTTACTCCAGTTGAAGTAACCCCACTTTCAAACTCTACATCTATCATACTTGGTAAAGCTGTACTCCCTGTATTATTTATTTTATATTTATATCTTGGTATCCAAGTATAAAAATCACTTATATCACTTATTTCTACAGAAGTTCCTGGACTTGCTTCTAAATAGGCTTGACGTGATTTACTTGTTATTGGTTCATCACATAGTAGTTTTACGCCATTAATATAATTTACAATGTATGAGCTATCACTCATATTAATATCTCTATCACCATTTAAATCACCACGTTGTAACCATTCTTCTTCAGTTAATCCTGTTGTATCATTTCCCATGTACTTTTGAACAATTAATTCTTGATCTTCTAGTGAAATATCTCCATCTTTATTTACATCACCTTTGATTCCATTCCATATTTCACATTCATGCGAATCTTCTTTAGTTAATATCATATTAGCCCACTCTTGTTTAGAATAGTCATACCAACCTAAGTCTCCTCCTGCTTTTACCCAAGTATTGTTTGTTTCATCATAAACTACTGGTATCATTCCTTCTGCTAGTTTTCCTTCATTTACTATCCCTTCTTGAGTGTTTTCTGTTCCTGTTACTGTTATTTTTCCTGATAGGCTTCCTCCCATTAATCTTTCTTGGTCTACTCCTGTTTCATGTATCCATATGTATAAGTTGTATTCTTCTGGGGTTGTACTATCTAATAGAATATTATTAGCTAAAGGTAAGCTTGTACTACTCTTTACATTTACAAAACTTCCTTCTGTTACTATACTTCCACTTTTATATAGTGCCCATCTTAAATCACTATCTTTAAAATTATCACTTACTATTAGGTCTGTTAGTTCTAATCTTAAGTATACATCTTTATCAGCTGCATCTTTCTTAGCTATTGTAAATGTTTTCTTTGTTCCTAGTGTATC
>CALVZF010000019.1 GCA_944372455.1 uncultured Bacilli bacterium | reverse complement strand
CTAAAGCAAGCTGGACTTGAAAATAAAACAAAAGAACTATTAGATTTAATAGCAATAAATCCTTATCAAACACCACCAACATATGAAAAACTAAAAGGAAACTTAAATGGACTTTGTTCTAAAAGAATAAGCTATCAACATAGATTAGTGTATGAAATAGATGAAACTAAAAAAGAAATATTTATTTTAAGAATGTGGACACATTATGATAAATTATGATATATTTTTAGAAATTAACCTTTATATAAATTTCCACACGTGTATAACTCACGCACCAGTGACGCATCTGTTCTAACCTAATAGAATTTTTATATATAGAACTTGTATCAAATAAAAAGTGAACATTCAGCTTTTACTAGTTGAATGTCTACCCGTTGATTTAAGAAGACATTTAATTTCCTATGAAATTAAGTGTCATTTTTTTAATTATTACTATCATAATTATAAGGAGAAATAAAGTGATAGCGGTTATCTTAGAACTTTGATAACAAAGTTTATTTTCTTATAATTTGTTTCATAAAAAATGATTCTTCATATTCACGTTTTAAAAATTAGTGAATATAATATATTAAAAATAACTTTTATTTTAAATTTACTTGACTGAAAAAAAATATTGTGCTAATATAAATTTGCAATTGAATTTTATCGGGAAGTAGCACAACTTGGCAGTGCGCCTGGTTTGGGACCAGGAGGTTGCAGGTTCAAATCCTGTCTTCCCGACCATTAAGCGAATTAACTCTTACTATTAAGAGTTTTTTTATTTTGTTTTTTTAAATATTAGCTAAAAAATAAAATAAAAATTGTTGTAGAAATACTAACTACCATTCCAAGTATGTAAAACATAGCTATTAATAAATATCCGTTAGATTGTCTTTTCTTTACAAGTTGATGACTTTTTTCCAGATAAGTTGGAATACTTTCTTTATGTGCTTTCCTGCTTTTATTCTTCCAATTTAACACGTTAAATACTTTTTCTAAATAATGATTACCTATTATATCAACCTTTTTAATTATGGATTTTTGAGCTTTTAAATATTCAAGATAGTTAATCTTTTTATCTTTTAAAGATTGCTCTATTACTTTACTTTGATTTTTATATAAATTATTAGTATATTGTAATGACTCATTTACTATTTTTAATTCTTCTACTGTAAGATAATTCATATCTATTTGTTATAAAAATGCATATATAATTCTTTTATCTAATTTATAAAACTTATTATTTTTGATTATCTCACCAAAATTTTTAAAATTTGCATCTTTATTTAAAAAAATTTCTAAAACAGGTGATATTTTATTTAAATTATTTCTATATTTATCATTATTTTTTAAAACTGAAAGTGTTTTTTCAATATTATCAGCTGCATCATACATCATATAATCAAATTGATAACGTCTTTCAATTTTGTCTATTTCGTTTTTTTGCTTTTCATATAAGTTAGGATAATTTTTTTTTAATATATTCTTTTGCTTTACTAATACCATATAGATTTGCGCCTATTTCAAAAGAAAAGCTATCATGTTCTACCTGGTAATATATTTTGTTAGTCCTTAAAAGATCAATATTTCTTAAAAATCCCTCATAACTATAATTGTCAAAGTTTTGTTGTATACTGTGTCTTACCTCATGATAACATGTCCTAGCTAATTGAAAGATGTTATCTACTTTTTCTATTTTATCAATACGATTTAAAAAAATTACAATATCTTTTTCTTTTAGATTATTAAAAGCTAACATGTTACCTATTAATGGTGTAACAAAATTTGATGCTTTTTGTATGAGAGTATGATTTTTATTAAAAACATAATTATTATAATATTCTATAAAAGTTAAAGGAAAAACATTCGTTTTTATATTATATTTTTTTTAACTCTCCATCAATGATTTCATGTGAAATTTTTTTCATATCTGATATTTTTAATGTTGTTTTCTCTTCCATATTAGTAACTCCTTTTTACAAATAACTATTTATTTATTTTATTAGGATATATTTTATCCATTCTACTATCTGGGAACCAATTATCAATTATGTATTCAATCTTATTTGATGGTGGAATTTTTTTATATCTTTTATTTTGTCTTTCAGCTGCCAAATAAGAAATGAGAATGTTAAAGACCATAAATACTAACATAAATATTGTTATAATTTCTTTTAATGTTTTGTTTGTTTTAGGGCTTATAAGTTTCAAAATAAAGGGATATATCCATTTGAAAAAAACTACCCCCAATATTCCCCAAAAGGCCATATGAAATATACTTGTTCTACCTTGAAAGTTTAATATATATTGACTATAATCCCAGGAAATAGTTCCAAAAGTTTTTTCTTGAAATAATGAACAAATATATTCAACCATTCCGCCTATTCCCATACTTGCAATAAATACTATTTTTAAATTCTTTACTTTAGACAAACAAAGTGTAAATGCGATTGCACCTATTCCATATACTGGATTAAATTGACCAAAAACTAGTCCAGTTCTACTAACGATTTCCCCATGTCTTATGAAATGTAAAAATATCTCATGAAAACATCCAAATACACATCCAAATATAAATATCCAAAATAACTCATATAATCTTTGAAAATCTATTTTAAAAGTCCTTTTATTCTTCATACTACTCACTACTTCTAATATAAAAATACAAATATTCTTATATATTTTATTTTAGCATATTTTATTATATTAGATAATATAATGTACATATATTTATATCTTTTTAATATAATTTAATTAAAAAATGTAAAAAAATTTTATTAAAGTATTGTCAAAACTAAAAAAATAATATATACTAAGAGAGTCTTAACGAAATTATGTTAGACGATTTAGATTAGTGCCTGAGTGGCGGAATAGGTAGACGCACAGGACTTAAAATCCTGCGGGAGTCAAATCCCGTGTCGGTTCAAGTCCGACCTTAGGCACCATTCTTTTTTGGAGGAATACCCAAGTCTGGTTGAAGGGACCGGTCTTGAAAACCGGGAGGTCGTGTGAGCGGCGCAGGGGTTCGAATCCCTTTTCCTCCGCCATTAATTATATATCGCGGGATGGAGCAGTTCGGTAGCTCGTCGGGCTCATAACCCGAAGGTCGTTGGTTCAAATCCAGCTCCCGCAACCAATTGGTTCCGTGGTGTAGCGGTTAACATGTCTGCCTGTCACGCAGAAGATCGCGGGTTCAATTCCCGTCGGAACCGCCATTTTTTTGGCTCTATAGCTCAGTCGGTAGAGCAAAGGACTGAAAATCCTTGTGTCGCTGGTTCGATTCCAGCTGGAGCCACCATATTGATAGAATACGACTTTAGTAAAGTCGTTATTTTTTTATACATAGTTTTAAAAACTAGTTTTTTTAAAATTTCTAAGGCATTTAAAATATCCTTCTTTCTACTCCTTAAATATAATAAGTATAAAGAGAGGTGATTTGAATGTACGGTTGTTGCTATCCTGGATTCGGATATGGTTGTGGCGGTGGATTAAGCTGGCTTTGGATAATTATAATTGTTTTCATACTTTTATTTTTATTCTGTGGTTCCGATAATAGATGTGAAAAAAAACGTTTTTGTTAAAAAAATAAATTAGAAAAGTTTTCTAATTTCAAATGATATTTTATTTAATAAAAAAATTATTTAATTTTGAGTTAAATAATTTTTTTAATTTTATCATAAATTTCTTCATGGATTTCCTCAATGCTTTTGATTCTTTCGTTATCTACACAATTTATAATTATGTAATTATAAATTTTTGCAAGTTCTAAATAAGTATATTCACTTCTTTTTAAATATTCAATATTTCTTTCATGACAATCTAATTCTTTACGGTTTTGTTTTAATTTATCAGCATACTCAACTGGCATATATAAAAGAACCGTAATATCTGGTTTAGGTAATTCTAATAAATCATATTCTAAGTTTTCTATCCATTTAAATAACTTTAATCTTTCTTCTTTAGTTGTTAATTTACTGCCTTGATGTGCCATATTTGATGAAATATATCTATCTAATATAACATAATCACTTTCTTTTAAATAACTTTCTACTATATTGAAATTATATTTTCTATCAGCAGCATAATATAAAGAGGCAATTTTAGGATCAACTGTTGTTGGATCTTCAAACCAACTTTCAGTAATGTGTTCTTTTCCTAAAAATGGACCACCAATTATTTTTCCAGTAGGACTATCATATTTTGGAAAAGAAAAAGTATTTACTTTCTTTCCTTCTTTAATTAGTCTTTCTTTTAATTTTTTAGTTTGAGTTTCTTTTCCAGAACAATCTGTTCCTTCAATAACAATTATTTTACTCATAATTTTTTCCTCCAAATATATTTATAAATATTATAATTTTCTAATCCGTATTAATTATACTATACATTTGTTCGTATATCAATAAAAAAATTAACAAAATAAGTGTTATTTTGTTAACCAACAATATTATTTGACTTATCAAATTTAACATCAAGAAATTTTTTAGAAGATAAATAATCACACATATGTATAAATCTTTGAAATTTAGTTTTGGGAAGAGGTAATATTTCATTTCCGTCAAAATCTTTATTCCATTCTCCCATGTGTGAAGAAATACCATCACAAATAAAATTTAGTTCATTATCACTAAAAGATAATTTAACTTTGTTTTCCTTTAAAAATTTACCAACTAATAATGGATGATCAAACCTTGTATACTTTTCTTTATTAATTCCTAGTTTAAAAGAATCATGTAAGATTAATGAAATTATTATTAGATCTTTTTCATTATCAGTAAAATTATTAGTACTATTATTTTGTAAAAGTTCATAAGCTATTCTAACAGCTACTTTAGTATGTCTTACTAATCCCCCATTTCCTAGTGCGAAACTAGGATGATATTTTCCGGTGGAACTTGCAGGAATTTCGTAAAAATATTTAGGTACTAAATTTAGAATTATTTTTAAATTGTCTTTATATTTATCACTCTTTATATAATTTATTTCATTATTAAATACTTCTATCATCCTCTACACTTCTTTCATTGAGTAATAAATTTACTAAAATTTCATTTGAAATAAAAAAATTTTCCTCGTTAATATATATTCTACCATATTTTTCATTTAATTGTTTTGTATTTATTAAATCACTGATATTAAATATTTCTTCTATATCTTTTTTAAATTTTTTCTTAAAGTTTAATTTATCTATTCCATTTAATTTTCTTAATCCTAGTATTAGTTCATTTTCCATAGCTTCTTTTTTTGACAGTTTATATTTATTAATTAAAAATTTACCTTTTAAATATTTGGTAATACTTTTTGTATTTTCATACCTATATCCATTTATATAGCCATGAGAAGATAATCCAAAGCCGTAATATTCATTGTTATTCCAATAAGTTAAATTATGTATTGAATAAAAATCTTTCTTAGCAAAATTACTAATTTCATAATGAATATAATTAAACTCTTTTAACTTTTTACAAATAAAGTCATATTGTGAAGCAATTATATCATCTTCTTCTTCAATATATTTATTAATATATAACTTTGTGTTTTCTTCTAAAATTAAAGAATAGTATGAAAGATGAGGGATATCTAACTCGCAAAAATAATTTAAATCGTTTTCTATATCTTTTAGTGTTTGATCTTTAATTCCAAAAATTAAATCAATATTTATATTAGAAATTCCATTATTTTTAAGGTTATTTATCAAGTTAAATACATTAGTTTTATTATGTTTTCTTTCTAATAATTTCAATATATTATCATTAAAACTTTGAACTCCAATACTCACTCTATTTACCCCATATTTTTTAAATAACTTAATTTTATCTATTGAAGTATTTTCTGGATTACATTCAATTGTGAATTCTAAATTTTTAGTAATATTAAACTTTTTAACAATTTTAAATAAGTGTTCTAATTCATTTAATTTTAAAGAAGAAGGAGTGCCTCCTCCTATATATATTGTATTAACCTTTTCATGTTTATAATTTTCATTTATTTCTTTTTCTAGTAAATTTAAATAATTATCAGTTATATTATGATTAGTAAATATCTTAGAAAAATCACAATAAGAACATATATTATCGCAGAATGGTATATGAATATACACACTTTTCATTTTTTATACTTTCTTTTAAAAAGTGCATCATAATATTCATTTAATTCTTGAATTTCAATTTTTAACTTAGGATCAGTTATTTTTTGTTCCCAACTTCTAATAAAACTATCATTTGGAATATTAAATATATCGCAAATATTATCTCTACTTAAAGAGTTTTTAACTCTATATTTAGTAATAGATAGTCTATCTTCATTCGTTAATTTAGTATAGTAATCTTTTTGTTTGCATTGTTTTGCTAACTCACTTATATACTTGGCTTCTTTTTGTTCTTTGATTTCTTTGGTTTTTTCCATCATTAAATAAATAGTTACTTTCTTCTTAGTTTCATTACTCATTTCACTATTATTTTTAGATAATAACATTTGAATTTTGTTTTTTAGTTCAGTATCATTTATTGAATTAATTCTTCTTTCAAGATTTTCTAAATCTAAATTTAAAGTTTTGCATAAATCTGTTTTACTTAAATTAAAATTTAAAATTAAATAAATAATTTTTTGATTTTGTTTTTCGTATATTTCATTTATTCTTTCTTCTTTATTCATTATAACACCTTCTATTTATTATCCATATTTAGTACTGCTAAAAAAGCTTCTTGGGGAATTTCAACACTTCCAACTCGTTTCATTCTTTTTTTACCTTCTTTTTGTTTTTCTAGTAATTTTCTTTTTCTTGAAACATCTCCCCCATAACATTTCGCTAAAACATTTTTTCTTACAGCCTTAATATCGGTACGTGCGATTACCTTATTTCCAATAACTGCTTGTATAGGAACTTCAAACTGTTGTCTTGGAATAATATTTTTTAAATTTTCTACTACTTTTTTGCCTCTTTCATAGGCAAAATTCTTATGAACTATAGTACTTAAGGCATCTACAGTTTCTCCGTTTAATAAAATTTCCATTTTAACTAAATTACTTGGCTTGTAACCAATTATTTCATAATCAAATGAAGCATATCCTTTAGTGTTAGATTTTAATCTATCAAAAAAATCGTACACTATTTCTGATAAGGGAATTTCATAATGGATATTGACTCTTGTTTGATCAATATATTCCATATTTAAATAATTACCTCGTTTGTCTTGACATAGTTCCATAACAGAACCTATATATTCTTTAGGAACAAAAATATTAGTTTTAATATAAGGCTCTCTAATTTCACTAATTTTTTGCTTTTCTGGTAGTTTATTAGGACTATCAACTATTATTTCATCATTGTTAGTTAAAGTCACTTTATACACTACCGAAGGACTAGTAGCAATTAAATCTATTTTAAATTCTCTTTCTATTCTTTCTTCTATTATTTCTAAATGAAGAAGTCCTAAAAATCCACATCTAAATCCAAATCCTAAGGCTTCACTTGTTTCTGGTTCAAAGCTTAGTGAAGCATCATTTAATTTAAGTTTTTCTAATGCTTCTTTTAAATCTTGATATTTGTTAGCCTCTATAGGATATAAACCACAGTATACCATTGGCTTCATAGATTTATAGCCCTTTAATATTTCATCAGTTGGATTAGCTTCTAAAGTAATTGTATCTCCTACTTTAATATCACTAATACTTTTAATTGAAGCACAAATCCATCCTACTTCACCTGTTAATAATTCTTTTTTCTTTACTTCATTTGGATTATTTATTCCAAGCTCTACTACTTCGTGTATCTTTGAAGTAGCACACATTTTTATTTTATCTCCTACCTTAATTTTACCATCAACTATTCTAACTAACATAATGGCTCCTCTATAAGGATCAAAAACACTATCAAAAATTAAAGCTCTAGTTTTTTTGTTAATATCACCATTAGGTGCAGGAACCCTTTCTACAATCGCATTTAATAATTCATCAATTCCTACTCCTGTTTTAGCACTAGTAAGAATAATTTCATCTTTTTTAAAACCTAAAGTATTAACTAACTCATTTGTAACTTTGTAAACATCTGCATTAGGTAAATCAATTTTATTAATTACTGGAATAATAGTTAAATCATTTTCTAAAGCTAAATAAAGATTAGCTAAAGTCTGAGCTTCTATTCCTTGAGCTGCATCTACTACTAAAATAGCACCCTCGCAAGCCGCTAAACTTCTAGATACCTCGTAAGTAAAATCTACATGCCCTGGTGTATCTATTAAATGAAAAATATATTCTTCATCTTTATACATATATGAAAGCTCTACTGCATTTAATTTAATTGTAATACCTCTTTCTCTTTCAAGATCCATATTATCTAATAGTTGATTTTTCATATCATGGCTACTTACTGTTCCAGTTTTTTCTAACAATCTATCAGCTAAAGTACTTTTTCCATGATCAATATGAGCTATAATTGAAAAGTTACGAATATTAGCTTGCTTCATAAAATCACCAATTAATATTATAACAAAACAATAAAAAAAAATCTGCCAAAAGCAGAAAATTTATTCAATAGTCTGCATTTCGCAGCTACCTTCTCCAGGATTTTTACCCGGAACATATTTTTGATCCATTATAGAACATGATGTTTTTGTAATAGCATCTTTAATATATCCCCCTAAAAATTTAACACCTGCTACTGCCACTACAGTAATAAGAGCAATTATAAGAACATATTCTACTAATGCTTGTCCCTTTTTATTTAACATAAACATCACCTATTCTTACCTTATAGTTTCATTCTATTAAAAAAGTGTTTTTTTGTCAACAAAATAAAGAAATAAAACTATAAAATGTTTGACATAGAACATATAATATGGTAAACTTATAAGGTAATTAAAAGCAAGGAGGAAAAAGTATGGCAAAAAAAGTAACAACTAAAAAACCTATGTTTGGAAATAATCGTCCATTTTCTTTAAAAACTTCAAGAAAAATTCAAAAACCAAATTTACAAAATGTAACAATTGATGGCAAAACTGTAAAAATGAGTACAAGAGAAGCAAAAAAATATAAAAAAACAGAAGGAATCGCATAATATTTAATATAGTAATGAAAGAGGTAGTGAATGTTCATTACCTCTTTTTATTTGACTTTTGTTAATAAATGTGTTAGTATTGTTCTTCGTGTCAAAAGAAAGGAATGAAATGTATGAATAAGGATGAAGTTCAACAGCAAAAAGCTACAATTAAAATGAAATTTGTAAAAGAAGCTATGGATGTATTACAACAAATTAATTTACTTGAAGATGAAAAAAATATGAAACATTATGATATTATATTAGATTATGAAAAACCTGAAGGAGAATTGCAAACTATATTTAAAGTAGACATTACTTGTGATAGAAAAGATTTTTATGGTAACCTTAAAAAATCCAAACTTTTTTCTATTAACTTTAAATTATATGACGAAAATACTGGATTTGCAATTTTTAAAAGTTTAAGAAATCATTTTTTAGCAAATAATGATCTTCAATATTCAGCTTTTCAATCAGAATATAATAACCAAAATAATTTTTCTAAACATATAGTAGTTACTAATCATCATGTTAATTTATTATCTATAATTCATTCTCAAAAAGATACAGATAAATTACAAATATTTAATAATAAAATTAATGATTGTTATGATTATTTTACTAGATATGTTCATTTAAATTCATATACTAAAGATGAAAAACAAGAAAAAAAAGCTATATTAAAAACTTTATTAATAAAAAAAATAATTAAAATGTTTGAAGATTTAAATCAGCTTAATTATATAAAGCATAATTATGATGTAGTAATGAATTATGAAAAAGCAATGGATGGAGATTTCTATATTTTTGAAACCAAAATACTAAAAGATAGAACTTCTTTACCATTCAATTTAGGTTTTAAACTAAAAAATGAAGAACTAGGTATTGAATTATTTAATCAAATATTATCTGAATATAAAAATAATAATACATGTTTAGAATGCTTTAATATGGATGATAAACCTAAATATACTCTTATGAGCGAATCTTTGGTAAATGTAATTTTAAAATCAACAAAAGAAGAATTTGGTAAATTTTTAGATGTTTCTAATAATTCTAAAATATATAAAAAGACAGTTAAGTAACTTGTCTTTTTATATTGCCTAAATTATCAATAATAGTATTAAATTTATTACTTCTTTCTTTTAAACTATTAATGATAGTATTAAATTCTTTAGTATTTTCTTCTAACAGATTAGCTTTACAATTGTTGATTTTTATCGGGTAAATTTTAGAAGATTTAATCTTATCTTTATCTAATATTATTTCAAATAATCCTGTTCTAGTCGCATTTTCATTTTTTACAAGAAAATTATAATTTCCAGTACTATAAAATATTATTCCAGAATTATAAAATTCTACTCCTTGTAAAACATGTGGATGTGAACCTATTATTATATCTACTCCATTATCTATTAAATCATGTGCAATTTCTATAGTTTTTTCTTCTGGATAATCATAATACTCTAAATCCCAATGGACAAATAGTATTACGTATTTAGCTTTGGTTTTAGCTTCTTTTATTTTTTGTTTTAAATCTTCATAATTATGTGGATTTAAATAAAACACTCCCCCGTTGTTATCTGTTGCTTTCCAATTACTATGACCTAATATACTGGTTGCCCCTATAAAAGCAATGTTTATCCCTTCAATATTTTGATAATTAATTTTACTAGCTTCTTCTTTATTTCTACCTGCACCTATATATTCAATATTATTTTGTTTTAAATGATCAAGAGTATCAATAAATGCTTCATTTCCATAATCCAAAACATGATTATTTGCTAGATTAACCATATCAATTGAAGCATTTACTAATCCTTTTAAAGTACTAGGATCTGATTCAAATCCATACCCTTCTGGTTTTGTAGAACTTCCCTTATTACTAACACTTGTTTCTAAATTAAAGATAGAATACGTTGCTTCCTTGATTAGCTTATTTGTATCACTCCATGGGTAATCTACTCCATACTTATCAATGTAGTTTTTAAAATAACTTGTCATCATTACATCTCCACCAAATCTAATGATGACTTCTTTATCGGTTGTAATTTCTTGTTCAATTTTTGTTTTGTTATTATAAACTTTTAATAAATATTTTTGATCACTATCTAAATTTTCTATTTTATTTTTTTCTTCTACCTTACCTTCTTTTATTATTTCATTTGCTTTTTTTAATTCATATATTAGGTCTTTAAATTCACTACTAACTTTAAAATTTATAGTATCACTATTTGTTTCATAAGTAATCTTTGGTTTGATTATATTTTCTTTTTCTTCTTTTAAATTTGGATTAGAACATCCTGTTACTAAAAATATTATTAATATAATTATTACTTTTTTCATATTCTCACCCTATAAATTTATTATATCATACAATAATTTTTATGGGGATAAATTTTTAGTTAAAAATAGTTTCTTTGTTCTTTAAACTCATTTAATATTCTAATAAAATGATTTGCTTCTCTTAGTACATGATCAGCAAGTAAAGGAATAATAATACTTCTTATTTTACAATTTAATATTCCTTCTTCTCCAGCTAATTTAAAGTTTCTGAAATTAATTGTTTCATTTAAACTTTTATTAATAGTAGTTTCTAAATTATTACTATTACTTAAAATTGATTCATATTCATCGGCAAATTTATCTGCTGTTATTATTAATTGTTTTTCGCTTGGGTCCAGTAACCCTCTAATAAACTCTGCATGTTCTTTCATTATATTATTCCAAAATTGTTCTTGTTCATAAATATATGATTTAGTAAATTCTTCTTTTCTTTGCACTTTACTTAATAAATTGTAATACATTATTGCTTCATTTCTAATATGCGCAATTAAAAGTGGATAGTTTGTGGTATACATTTTACATTCTAATACACTATTTAAAATGTCTTCCTTAAAATCAATTAATTGTTTGATAGCCTCTAATGTTTGTTGATTAAGTATTTCAATATTATTTAATAACTGTTGACTTAGGTTAATATTCCCACTTCTAAGCATTAATTCTTTTTCTGTAATTTTAGTATTTATATTAGTTTTAGTTAAAAAATTAGTTTTAATTTCTGCTTCTAATGTGTTTTTAGTAACGATTTCATTAGATGATAAAATATTATTACTAATATTATTATTTGCTAAAGTAATGGCAGTGTTTAAAAAGTTTGAAAATACGTTTTGAAAATTATTGGCAATTGTTTTAAAGTTTTTTTCTTTTTCAGTAAATGCTAATTGTAAAAATATACTATGTTCTTTCATAATTCTATCAAAAAATAAATGTAATTCTAATGATAGATTTATATATTCTATATTATTCATAATTACCCTCCTATAATTAATTTATATGTGGTTAATATTCTTATATACAAAAAAACATTAGATTTGATCTAATGTTTAGTCAATGACATAGTTATCTTCTAATGAGAATTCTACATTTTCTTCTATCCATTCTTTTCTTGGTTCTACTTTATCCCCCATTAAAACACTTACACGTTTTTCTGCTAAGGCCACATCTGAAATTTTTACTTGAATTAAACTTCGGGTATCAGGATTCATAGTTGTTTCCCATAATTGATCAGCATTCATTTCTCCTAATCCTTTATATCTTTGTAATTGATAGTTTTTCTTTTTAGAAGTAATTTCATCTAGTTCTTCTTTTGTCCAAGCATAGTAAAATTCTTTTTGCGAATAGGTAATTTTATATAGTGGCGGCATTGCAATATATAAATGGCCTTCTTCAATTAAGGGTCTCATAAATCTGTAAAAGAAGGTTAAAAGTAAAATTTGAATATGCGCTCCATCATCATCGGCATCGGTCATTATTATTACTTTATCGTATTGAGAATCTTTTACATCAAATTCTTTTCCTACTCCAGCACCAATTGTAGTAATAATTGTTCCAATTTCTTCGTTTTTAAAAATTTCTTCAACTCTAGATTTTTCACTATTAATAACCTTACCACGTAAAGGTAAAATTGCTTGAAATTTTCTATCTCTACCTTGTTTAGCACTTCCTCCTGCAGAATCTCCTTCAACTAAGAACAATTCATTCTTTTTAGGATTTTTACTTTGAGCTGGAGTAAGTTTACCACTAAGTATTCTTTCTTTTTTACTTCCTTTACCCTTTCTTGCTTCATCTCTTGCACGACGGGCTGCTTCTTTAGCTTGTTTACTATTAATAGCTTTATTAACTATTTTAGTAGAAATTTCTTTATTTTCCTCTAAGAAAAACTTCATTTTTTCATAAGTTACACTTTCTACAACAGTTCTAGCTAAAGGGGTTCCTAATTTCCCTTTTGTTTGTCCTTCAAATTGTAATAAAGCTTCTGGAATTTTTAAAGAAATAACCGCAGTAAGTCCCTCTCTTACATCGCTACCTTCAAAATTACTATCTTTATTTTTTAAATAATTATTATTTCTAGCATATTCATTAAATACTTTAGTTAAAGCAGTTTTAAACCCTACTTCATGACTACCTCCGTCACCTGTTTTTACGTTATTTACAAATGATTCTATATTTTCGTTATAACCATCAGTATATTGAAGCGCAATATCTACTTCTATTTTATCTTTAACATCTTTAAAACTTAAAACATCGTGTATTGGTTTTTTATTTTCATTTAAATATTCAATAAAAGCTTCTAACCCATTATCATAGTGAAAAATTTCATGTTTTTCATCTTCAATGTCACATACTTCTATTGTAAGTCCTGCAATTAAAAAAGCAGATTCTTGCATTCTTTCACAAATTGTTGTAAATGAAAATGTAGTAGATTGAAAAATATTATTATCCGGCATAAAAGTAACTGTAGTTCCTGTTTTTTTAGTAGTACCTATTTGTTTTAATGGAATAGCTACATGTCCTCCATTTTCAAAACGAATATAGTATTCTTTTCCATCTCTTCTAGTTGTAACTTCCATCCATTTTGATAGAGCATTAACAACAGAAGCCCCTACTCCATGTAATCCTCCAGATACTTTGTATCCCCCAGATTCAAATTTTCCTCCTGCATGTAACACAGTATATATAACTTCTGGAGTTGATTTACCACTTTCATGTTTCCCAGTAGGTAGACCTCTTCCTTGATCAGTAACGCTTACACTTCCATCTTTATTTATTGTTATATTCAGATAATTTCCATATCCATTTATAGCTTCATCTATACCATTATCTACAATTTCCCATATTAAGTGGTGTAATCCTCTTTTATCTGTTGATCCAATATACATACCAGGTCTTTTTCTTACTGCTTCTAAACCTTCTAGTATTTTAATAGATTTTTCATCATAGTTAGTTGCCATTTTTTCACCCTCTAGTCTATTTTTCCTTATTAATTATATCATAGATGTAATATTTTTAAAAATTTTATTTAATATATTAAAAGGTTTTAAAATAAAGGAAAGAAATTTTATTTTTTTCTTTCCTTTATAATTTGATCTATTATATATTCAGCACACATTATTCCTGCTACATTGGGAACAAACGACATAGAGCCTAAGATATTATTTTCCGTTTTAATAATTTCCTCTTCTGAAGATACTACCATAATTTTAGCTTTTATTTGTTCTTTTTTTATCCATAATCTTAAAATTTTAGCTAATTTATCGTAATTAGTTTTTCTAATATCTGTAATTTTTAATTTTGTAGGATCTAATTTTTTAGCAGTTCCCATACAAGAAATCAAAGGAATATTTAATTCTATTGATTTTTTTATTAATAATTTTTTAGTTTCTACTGTATCACAAGCATCAACTATATAATCAATTTTATTGTTAAATAATTCTAAAATATTTGATTCATCTATTTTTTTTCTAATCTTAATTATATTACAATTGGGATTTATTTCTTTTAACATTTTATCTAAAACATCCACTTTATACTGGTCTATTGTTTTATGGAATGCGGTTACTTGTCTGTTAATATTAGTAACATCTACTTTGTCGTAATCAACTATTACTATGTTTTCTATCCCACTTCTTACAAGCGTAGTAGTGCAAACTCCTCCTACACCGCCCAATCCAATTACTAAAACGGTTTTAGTTTTTATTTTTTTTAAATTTTCTTTTCCAATTAAACTTTCTACTCTAGAAAATTGATCCATAAATCCCACCTTATTTCAAAATAAAAACCCAAAAGGACGCTATCATGAGTATAAAACCTGCACTTGTACAGGTGGGCATCACAGTATGACTTTTAGGATCCCTATATAAATATAGGTATTCGACACCAGTCATCCATTAGATTCCCTTATAAACTCAATTAGTCGGTTTTAAAAAAATGACTCACGTACCTTTTAGGCAACTTAATTATACCATGATTAATATATTTTTAAAATAATTATTTGAAAATTAAATTAAAATTTTAGTTTTATATTCTCCTATTACTTTATTTCCATTTACTTTACTAATTTTAACCATTTCCAACTTATGAGTTAAATTATAATCGGCTTTAACTTCTACTAAAATAAAATTAGAAGCATGTCCATAATATTTATTATCTTTATTAGTTTCAAATAAAACTTCTAAATCACGTCCTATAAATTTTTTATAGTAAGATTCTTCTAATTTATTTGATAAATCTAATAAAACCTTTACTCTAGCTTTTTTTGTTACTTTATCTATTTGATTATCCATAGCAGCAGCTTTTGTTCCATTTCTTTTAGAATATGGAAATACATGTAATTTAGTAAATCCTATTTTTTTAATAAATTCTACAGTATTATTAAAATCCTCTTCTGTTTCATTAGGAAATCCTACGATTACGTCTGTTGTAATTGATATATCTTTTCTAATACTTCTTATTTTATCAATTTTTGCTTTGAAATAATTTGTATCATACTTTCTATTCATTTCTTTCAAAATTTTATCACATCCACTTTGAAGAGGAATATGTAAGTGATCTACAATTTTTTTATTATTTTTTAATTCTTCTAAAAATTCATCATTTAATTCTGTTATTTCTATTGAAGAAATTCTAATTCTTTTTAATCCTTCTATTTTATTTAATTTATGAAGCAATTTACTTAAACTAGAGTTTATATCACTTCCATAATGACCAGTATGAATTCCTGTTAAAACTATTTCTTTATGTCCATTATTTACTAAAGATTTAACTTCATCTAAAACTATTTGTTCTTTTTTACTTCTAATATTACCTCTAACATAAGGAATGATACAATAAGAACAAAAATTGTTACATCCATCTTGAATTTTAACAAAAGCTCTTGTTTTGCTTTTAAATTTTTTTATTTCCATATTTTCAAACTCTTGTTTTTTAAGATCGTAAACTTGTTTTATTTTCTTTTTATTTCTTATATATTCTTCTACGTATTCTACTACTTTGCTTTTATCTTTATTTCCCAAAATAATATCTACTTTATCTATTTGTGGAATTTCACCTTTCATGTACTGTGTATAACATCCACAAACAACTATTATTGAATTTGGATTATGATTTCTTGTATGATTAATTACTTTTTTAGATTTATTATCTGATGAATTAGTTACAGTACAAGTATTTATAATATATATATCAGCACTTTCATCATAAGGTACTAAAGTATACCCTTTAGAAGTAAAAAGGTGAGTAATATACTCACTTTCATAGGCATTAACTTTGCACCCTAATGTATAAATACTAAATGTCATTATTGTAAACTATCTCTCAAGTCTTTTAAAGCATTTAAAAATTCATTTGCGTTATATATATTATTATCTAATTTATCATCTATATCTAAAATACTTTTTACTTTAGTATTTTTTATTACTTCTTCATAAGGATTAACTGTAACTTTAGGTTCTTCTTTTTTTATCATTTGTTCATTACCTAACATGTCTCCGAAATCTAAAACTTCTGTATCAAAAGTGAATTCATCTTCTAAATTATATCCTCGATCATCTAAATCATTGGCTTCTATTTCAAGATTAAGGGATTCATTGCTTTTAACTTTTTTTATTAGTTCTTCATAACTAATAATCGCTTTTTCTTCTTGTTCTAATTCAAATTCGGTAAGTTCAATATTATTTTTTTCAATATCTTTTTCCATTTGTTCAGTAATAGCTTTTAAATCTTTAGTCTTATCTGAAACTATTGGGGTTTCAATTTTAGTCGCAATTGGTTTTTCTTCTTTAGGTTTTATTTCTTCAGCTACACTGTCTGTATAAATACTTTGAGTGTTTTCTGTTTCTTTTTTTAAATCATCAAAAAAGTCTAAATCTATATTGCTTGTATCTATTTCTTTATTATTTTTAACTATATATACAATTATTAATACTACTAAAAGTATTAATAATAAGATTAGTAGTGCAACCATAGATTTTCCAAAAATATTTAAATTATTTATAAAGTCTACTATCTGATTCATTATTATCACCTCATATAAAAGTAATTTAATACACTTCCTATAAATACAGGAGCTGTTTCCATTCTAAGAATTCTTTTTCCAAGTGAGGTAGCTATAAAACCATTATTTATAAGAATATTTTCTTCTTTATCTGTTATGCCACCTTCAGGTCCTATTACAAATATTATTCTATCACAGTTTGGATTATTTTGTAATACCTCTTTTATATTTATGACACTTTGCTTTACACTACATACTATTTTTAAATCATAGTTTAAATTTAAAATATTATCAATATTACCTATATTATTTACTTTTGGAATGGTATTTCTTTTAGATTGTTCAGCTGCTTCTTTACAAATTAATTGCCAACGTTCTATTTTTTTGCTTTTTTTATCGCTATTAATTTTTATATTGCAGCGTGATAACTCTAATGGGATAAATTCTTTTATTCCTAATTCAGTACATTTTTGAAGTATATAATCAATTTTTTCTTCTTTGGAAAGGGCAAAAGCAATGGTGATATCAACATTTAGTTCATTATTTTCATTTAGTTCATTTATAATACTAATGTCTATATTATTTTTATCTAGTTTATCAATATTACAAATATATACTTTTTGTCTATAAACTACTTCTATTTTATCATTAATAGACATTCTCATAACGTTTTTAATATGATGTATATCATTATTCTCAAGTATTAACTTATTATTTATTTTATTACTGACAAAATATCTTTGCATAGTTTCTCACCAACCTAATTGTAACATAAAAATAAAATAATATAAATTTTTCATTTTAAAAACTTATCATTTGTCATTGCATTTTCACTAATATTTTCATTTGCTTTTTAAATCTTTTTTGTCCATAATCATTTTAACAAACGAAAAGAAGTTTACAAAAAAACAATCCAAAAATTTTCGGATTGTTTCTAACTATCTTTTTTTAATGTTCTACGTCTTGTAATTGGATCTACAAATATCAAATCATCCGTTTGAAAGAATGTAGCGCATAAATAAAATATTATAATCATTATAATTCCTATTGCAGAAATATAAATTATTCCATCTGACAATGTAGGAATTGTGAGAACCAAAATTGAAACTAATAAACCTGTTAAAGCACTAGATATTGTAGTTAATACATTAATAACTATCATATCCCACTTTGAAAAACTAAAATATAATATAAAAAATAGTGGATTTAATAGAGTCATAACAATTATTGATACTAATTTTGCAAACATAAAGTTAGGACCTACTGGTGCTAATAAACATTCAATTATAATCATTACTATTGTTGGAGCAATTAGAACCTTAACTCTCTCCCAAATACTATCATTTTTAGGAATAAATAATTTATAAAAATTATTAGAATCTTGATAATCACAATATAAATATATTAATGAGGAAGTTACACATATTATTACAAATGTAACTATTTCCCATATGAATATACTATAATTCATTTTAATCAACTCCGCTTATTCATTATAACATGAATTTTTCTTTTGTCAAAACATATATTTAAATTGTTAGGAGATGAATGTAAAGTATGAATAATAATTATGAACAAAATCCTGTTTTTCCAACTGCTCAACCTGGTGGTGCACCTCTACAGCCTTACGATACCCCTAATCAGCAACAAGCCCCTAATATTTCACCAAATGTTAATTATGTGAATTTAGAGGGACCTTTCAATGAAAATATATTTAGAGCTAATATAGGTAGAATGGCTACTTTTTATATGACTTTTAGTGGCTCTGTTGAATGGCGTGATAAAGCATTTACAGGAATTATTGAAGAAGCCGGTAGAGATCATGTAATAATAAGTGATCCTAAAACCGGGAAGTGGACATTATTGGTATTATTATATTTAGATTATGTAGAATTTAATGAACAAATTAATTACCCAGTTATTACTTCTAAAAAATAAAAAAATATATTTTGATAAAACCCCGTTTCTTAAACATATATAGAAACGGGGTTTTATACTACCAAGATCATTCATTAATTAAAAACTATTTATATATTGAGCTCAATGATTTTTTGTTTTTTATGTTTTTGATATTATAACATTTATTTTCTTTGTTTTAGGTGTGTAATTTACTTTTACATCACTACCCTCAACAATTACGTCTACTTCGTGATTACCTTCTGTATAATCTTTTAAATCTATGTAGGCATTAATACTTGAAGCATCAATAGTGTTAAGTACTGATTCAACCCCTTTTACTATTACTGTAATAGTAATATCTTCTTCACGAGCAGCATTTACTACTAATCCTTCTCCCAAATTTTTAGGGTTAATTCTTACTCCAGTTATTTCTTTAGTAACTTCTTTTTCAAGAGTAACTTTAATATTAATAGTACTAGTTGAAATTGATCTTACTCCTGCTGGTTTTTGAATAGTTTCAGAATAATCTTTATTTTCTTTTAAACCTTCTACATCTATTTCAACTGGAATGTAATTTAATTTATCTAATGCTTCTTCATCACCATATACTGTTACTTTAGAGACATCCGAAGTAATTGTACTAATTGCTTGACCAAATACTACATTACCCTTTGGTATTATTTTAATTGGCAATTCTTTTTGTGGTGAAGTAATCGTTACTGTAGCATCTATCTTTTCAGGAACAATTTCTACATCTATTATATTACCGTGATCATCATACGCTAGAAGCGGTATATCTTTAACATCTATTTCTCCTGTCTTACTATTAGCAATATTATTAACATCTAATAAAGCTTTAACAGTAGCTACTTTGTTTAATACATGTTCTGCTCCTTTAATGTATACTTTTTTATTTTCAAGTTTAACTTCATTGATAAATAATTTTTCATCTAATTTATCTTGATTTAATAGATCGACTGTAACATCCATACTCTTTGATTTTTTAGGATATATAATTACTGTTGCTACTGATGGATCTAATTTATAATCTATTGAAGTTAATGATTGTTTATAGTTTAAATTTACTTTATGGGTTCCAGGTTTTAATCCTGTTAAATCAATTGTAACTTCGTGTGTTGATAATTGACGAGCTAAATAAAGGTCAGATTTTCTACCAATCAATGTAATGTCAACTTCTTCAGGAAGTCCTTCTACAACATAAGCTTCGTTATTATATATATAACTTACTGGTTGATTATATATTACTTCTGCAGAAGTTTCCGATAATATTACACTTTTACTATCTACTATAAAGAATGCCGCTAGTGCAAGCCCTAAAGAGATAAATATTAATGTATTTTTATTTGACATCCATTTTTCTAAATATTTTCCATTTTTATTAAATATATTTAAAATTCCTAGGAAGAATTTTGTAATTGGTACTATAATAAATTTATCTATAAAGTGTCCAATAGAGATAAAAAATGATTTAATTGCTTTAAAAATACCTTTAAATAATTTCATCTTCTATTGTCTCCTCTTCTTCTGTTTCTTCTTCTATGACACTTTCTCTTTGTGGCCTTAATTCTTCTAGTACCAACATTCTAGCATTTTCTGCAGATAAATTATAATGTAATTCATTATTGATTGCAACTGAAATTCTTCCAGTTTCTTCAGATACTATAATCGCGATAGCATCTGTTTCAGAACTTATACCTAGTGCAGCTCTATGTCTAGTTCCTAATCTTTTACTAATATTTGTATCAGTACTTACTGGGAATACTGCTCCAGCACTAGTAATTCTATCTCCTTGAATTATTACTCCACCATCATGTAATGGGTTATTTGGATAGAAAATAGAAATTAGTAATTCACTAGAAATATCTGCATATAGTTTTTTAGATTTATCAATATAATCTTGTAATGAGATATCTCTTTCCAAAACTATAAGTGCTCCAATTCTTGATTTTTTCATATATTCACATGCTTGAATTATCTCATATACTAACCTTTCTCTTTGATCTACTGTAAGAATTTTATGTCTACCAAGCAACTGAGTTTTTCCCAAATGTTCTAGTACCATTCTGATTTCTGGTTGAAATATAATTATAAGTGCTAATGGTCCCCACATTATTACATATTCTAAAAGTAAACCTACTGTAGTAAGTCCTAAAAATTCACTAATTATTTTAATTATTACTATAAAAACTATACCTTTAAATAGTAGTACCATTTTAACATTAGTTCTTAATCTTTTTAAGACATAATAAAACATTAGCCAAACAATTGATACATCTGCTATCTTTCTAAGTAAAATTAGAAATGCGTTTAAAGTCATTTTATGTCCTCCTTACTTGCACTAAAATTATATCAAAAAATGTAGAAATATAAAACTACATTTTTAAATATTTTTTTAATTTTACAAACTTAAAAATTTTCACTAAAATAAAATCCCTATTTAAAACAGGGATTTATATTATATATTTGTTTCAGTATTGTTTACAATATCTTTTTTTTCAGTAGCCATTTCTGGTTCCCATAAATTTACTATTTCTGCATTACTATTTTGTGGTTCCTCACTTATTTCCTCAATAGTTTCTACATTGTCCATGTTAAGCTCTTCTATTTTATTTTCAACTATAGGAGATGACTCTACATTCTTTGTTTCTTCAACTTGAACTACTTCTGGTTCTTTAATTTCAAAATTATTAATAGAATTATTTATAGGGTTTAAAACTTCATTTACAGGATTGATTTCTTTTAAATCAACATTTGGTTTCGTCATAATATCTTGTGGTTCTTCATTGTTTAGTTGAGTATTTCCATTAGCATGACTAATATTATTCATAGGTTCTACATCTGGTATTGGCATAGCAACATTATTGTTATTTTCTATGCTAACCACTGTTTCCTCATTTATTGGTGTTTTTATTTCCATATTTGGTATTGAAGGTTTTATATTTTCGTTTGTTTCTTTTTGTTGTTGTGACTCTATAGTGACCTCTTCTTTTGGTTGAGATGAAGTTACAGTTACTGTATCATTTGGAACTTTAGTTTCTACCTTTACTTCATCTTGTACAGGGGTATTAACATTAATTTTTTGATTATCTATTGTTGTTTTCTCTGTTTTTTTCTTTTTATTATTATTTAGTTTTCTTTTTTGATCAAAAATATAACCTATTAAAATTAAAATTAATACTACACAAATTATAAGAACCCAAATATAATTATCTACTAAAAAATCTAATATATTATTCATATATACTCCTCCTACTATAATATATAGTACCATTATCAAAAAAAATTTACAATGATTTTTTGACTTTTTATTTAGTAAATTATATGTAAAGTGTTCTTTTTTATTACAAGCACCCTTTCTTTTTATGTTCATATAATAAATTAGAAATGAGGGGATAAGATTAATGAAGAAAGTTTTTGCTTGGATTATTATTATTTTTGCACTTATTGCTTTAGCTAGTACTTTGATATTAGAAGCTAAAAAGAAAGAAAGTACTGATTTAATAAAAATTAATGTTGGTGAAGTTACTCATAGCATTTTTTATGCACCACAATATATCGCACTTTCTAAAGGTTATTTTAAAGATGAAGGTCTTGATGTAAAAATTACTACAATTCCAGGAGCTGATAAAGTTGCAGCAGCAGTACTATCTGGAGATGTCCAAATTGGATTTTGTGGTAGTGAAGCTACTATTTATGTCTATAATGGTGGAGAAAAAGATTATTTAAAAACATTTGCAGGCCTTACTAATAAAGATGGATCATTTTTAGTTGGAAGAAATAAAGAGCCTAATTTTAAAATTGATGATTTAAAAGGAAAACATGTAATTGCTGGAAGAGTTGGTGGTATGCCAGAAATGAATTTTGAATGGGCTCTTAGAAAAAATAATATTGATCCTAAGAAAGATTTAAATACAGATACATCAATTGAATTTGCTTCAATGCAGGGAGCATTTCTATCAGGTGTTGGTGATTACGTAAGTTTATTTGAACCAAATGCTAGTGCTTTAGAAGAAGAAGGATTAGGATACGTAGTTGCTTCAATTGGAGAAATGGCTGGAGATATTCCATATACAGCATATAATGCTAAAAAAAGTTATATTGATGACAATAAAGATACAATTCAAAAATTTACAAATGCTATTGCTAAAGGATTAGAATATGTTGATAAAAATGATGCTGAAACAATTGCTGAAGAAATTCAAGAATATTTTCCTGATACATCATTTACAATAATTAAAAGTGCAGTTCAAAGATATAAAGATATAAATGCTTGGTATAAAACTCCAGAAATAAATAAAACTGATTTTGATAGAATTCAAGATATAATGATAGATTCTGGGACTATTAAAGAAAAAGTGGATTATAATGATTTAGTGGATAATAGATTTTTCACTAAGGTAAAATAATGAATTTATTAGAAATTAAAAATCTAAGAAAAACTTACCATGATAAAAATGGTGAAATTTTAGCTTTAGATGATATAAGTTTCAATTTAAAACAAGGAGAATTTGTGGCTATTGTGGGACCTAGTGGTTGTGGAAAAAGTACAATACTTTCTATTCTATCTAGTTTAGAAAATAAGTCTAGTGGAACAGTAAAATTTAATATAGATAATCCAAAAATTGGATATATGTTACAAAATGATGCATTATTTGATAACAGAACTATTCTTGATAATACATTGCTTGGACTTGAAATAAATAAAACATTAAATGAAGAAAATAAAGCTAGAGCTATTAAATTATTAGATATGTATGGATTAAAAGATTTTAAAAATAAATATCCTAAAAATTTAAGCGGTGGTATGAGACAACGTGTAGCATTAATAAGAACTTTAGCTATAAGTCCAGATATACTTCTTTTAGATGAACCGTTTAGTGCATTAGATTATCAAACTAGGCTTGCTGTTAGTGATGATGTATTTAAAATAATTAAAAAGGAAAAGAAAAGTGCTATTATGGTAACACACGATTTATCAGAAGCTATTTCAATGGCAGATAGAATAATTGTACTTAGTAAAAGACCTGCGCTTATAAAAAATATATATGAAATAAATCTTCCTAATAAATCTACTCCTATTGAGAATAGAAAATTAGAAGGATTTTCTAAATATTATGATTTAATCTGGAAGGATTTAGATATTCATGTATAGTTTAGAACACAAAAAATATTTGCAACAGCTTAGAAAAAATAAAATTTTTGTAATTTTTATGCAAATATTTATACTAATCTTTTTGATTGTTTTATGGGAAATGGCAGCTAAATTTAAGTGGATTAATACATTTGTTTATTCATCTCCATCAAAAATTTTAAGTACCATCGTAAATTTACATAACACTAATAATTTATATCAACACATTTTTACTACAGTTTATGAAACTTTTATTAGTTTTTCTTTAGCTACTATTATTGGAGTATTAATTGCTACTATACTCTGGTGGAATAAAACTTTATATAAAATATTTGATCCATTTTTGACTGTATTAAATAGCTTACCTAAAGTAGCTCTTGGTCCAATTATAATTATATGGATGGGGGCAAATATTAAGTCAATAATTTTTATGGCTTTATTAGTTTCTGTAATAATAACTATAATTAACATTTATCAAGGTTTTGTGAATACTGATATAAATAAGATTAAATTATTAAGAAGTTTTGGAGCCAATAAATTTCAAATACTTACTAAGGTAATTTTTCCTTCAAATTACTCAAATATAATCAGTATGCTTAAAATAAATGTCAGCATGTCATTAATTGGAGTTATTATGGGTGAGTTTCTTGTTTCAAAACAAGGAATTGGTTACTTAATAATGTATGGCTCTCAAATATTTAATTTAAGTTTAGTAATGAGTGGTATAATATTACTTGCACTTATCGCAACAATAATGTATTATTTAGTTTACTTAATTGAAAAATTAGTAATTAAAAATTAAAAAGGTCTTTTTAGACCTTTTTTATTGGTTGTATAATTTTTAGTGTGTGTAATGTAAAAAAACATTATATGCACTTTTTTCAAAATAAAAAGACATATA
>CALVZF010000018.1 GCA_944372455.1 uncultured Bacilli bacterium | reverse complement strand
TATATGTCTTTTTATTTTGAAAAAAGTGCATATAATGTTTTTTTACATTACACACACTAAAAATTATACAACCAATATTTCAAAAGTCCAATTTATGGACTTTTTTTGTTATGTTAAATCCATAATTAAAACCT
Source organism: uncultured Bacilli bacterium (assembly GCA_944372455.1). Lineage (GTDB taxonomy): Bacteria > Bacillota_I > Bacilli_A > RF39 > UBA660 > SIG205. The sequence goes on along the minus strand of CALVZF010000018.1, from coordinate 27,791 downwards.
TATAAACTTATATTTATAAGGTTTTAATGTTCTAATTGATAAAATGTGTATGCTTAGTTTTCCATTTTTTTAGAGAGATGGATACCCAAAGAGAATATATACCTAAAGTTATTATTGTAAGTAATAACCATTTAATCCAAAGACCAAATAGTTGTATAGCTTTCCCATCAAATATTAATCTTTTACCATTTATAACTGTATGTTTAATTTCCCAATTGTATATCATACAAAAAGCCCACGGAAAACAAATCCCTAATGTTAAAATAGTTACTATTATTCCTAATAATCTCCATCCAATTAGCTGTAACAATCCCCCATCAAAATAAGATAAATCTTTTACTTCCACTTAACTTCTCCTCCTATTCAAATTATACATTAATAATATTTATAAAACAATAAATTTTTTTAATTTATATTTTTATAAAATACAAATTAAGGTAAATAGATTAAAATTTTAATAATTGTGTAAATAACGTTAAACGAATTTTACTAATTATTAATTTGCATTTATAAATTTAATAAAATAAAATCTCTTTATGTAAGGAGGAGAAATATGAAAAAGAATTTATTGCATTTATTAATATTAATTTCAAGTTTATTATTTGGAATTAAAGAGGTTAATGCAGTATCTGAAAGTTATGTTACCCATGAATGGATACCTAATTTTTTTAATCACAAGGTAGTAGAAGGAAAGCCTACTAAAAATTTTGCACAATTAGCCTATGTTTATGCAGGAGGAACTCTTGCTTATTGCATAGAACCTGGAGTAACACTATATCCAGGAAACTATGATTATTCAAGTGATATGGATATTTTAAATTTGAGTGAAGAGGATAAAAAATATTTAGAGTTAGTAGGGGTTTATGGATATAATTATCCAGGACATCAAACAGTTAAATATTATGCAGCTACTCAGGAATTAATATGGGAAAAATTTGGCCTAAAATCTATCTACTGGACGACAAAAGCTGATGGTGGAGATATTATAGATTTATCAAATGAAAAGCGAATTATAAAAGAGTTAATAAATCAACATGATTCTGTACCATCTTTTTATGAAGAAAAAATAATTTTAAATTATAAGGAAGAAACTAAGTTATACGATACCAATAAAGTTTTAGAAAACTATCAACTTGAATCTTATGATAAAAGTGTTACGCTTGAAGGTAATGAATTAAAAGTTGATACCTCTGAAATTAAAAACATAAAAATTAAATTGAAAAAGAAAAATATGGATGAAGGTGTAAGTTTAGTTTATACCAAAGAAGGATCACAAAATGTAGCATTTTTTAAGCTAAGTAGCCCTAAATATTTAGAATTAAATTTTGAAATAATAGGTAAAGAAATTGAAATTGAAAAAATTGATGAAGATTCTAAAAAGCCAATTCAAGGCGTAAATTTTGCAATATATGATAGTACTACAAATGAAGAGGTATATAATGGAGTAACAGATGTAAATGGTATTTTAAGAATACCAAATTTATATAAAGGTGATTTTTACATTATAGAAAAAAAGAGTGCGGATGGATATATTATTGATAATAGTAAATATTATTTTAAAATCGGAGAAGATGATAATAATTCCAAGATATGCATTTCTAACAAAAAAATTGTTGTTCCAAATACTGGGGTATCAAGATCTCAAGCTGCAGATATAATATGCATTTTACTTATTATTTCTTTAATAGGTTCAATAGTGTATGAAAAAGTTAAAAAATAAAAAGATTGTAATAACTATATTAACTATCATACTAATAATTTTTGTTTTTAAATTTTATTTTAAAATTGTAGGTAGTTATAAAGAAAGGAAGACTATTAATCATATGATAAAAACAAATTATAAAAAATATGATATTGTAGAAAATATTCCTAGAGTTTCTAGTACAAAAAATAATGATATTCCATATATTGGAATATTAGAAATTCCAAAAATAAATTTAATAAAAGGTTTAGTAGATATAAATGACAAGAATAATAATGTAGATAAAAATATTCAAATTATAAAATCATCTACATTTCCTACTATAGAAAATGGTAATCTCATTCTTGCTGCACATAGTGGTAACAATCATAATGCTTACTTTAAAGATTTACATAAAATTAATGTTAAAGATATTATATATATTTATTACAATAACCAAAAATATATTTTTAAAATAGTAAGTAGATACAATGTTAAGAAAAATGAAGTAGTAATAAAAAGAAATATTAACAAAACATGTATAACTCTTATTACATGTGATCAAGAAAGAAAGGGAGAACAAATTGTTTTTATAGGAGAATTAAATTAAATTTTTATATGATTATTAATTAATGAAATAAAAGTGAATATAATTTAATAGTTTAGTAAATGGAGGCATTTATATGAAACTAAAAAAACATTTACTTCTGTTAACTTTTATATTTACTTTTATTATTTTTTTTAAAGTAGATGCTAAAATAAATCAAATGCAATTACCTTTGCTTGGTAAGCTAATAGTAATTGATCCAGGGCATGGAGGAAGGGATCCAGGAGCTATTTACAAAGATATTTATGAATCACCTATAAATCTTCAAATTTCTAAAACACTAATGCAAGAATTGGAAGAATTAGGAGCAATAGTATACTTAACGAGAAATGGAGAATATGATATCTCGGACCCTAATGCTTGGAATAAAAAACATAGTGATTTACAAAATAGAGTTAATCTAATAGAAAGTTCAAATGCTAACTTGTATTTATCAATTCATTTAAATGCAGATGTTTCAAATACTTGGCACGGTGCCCAAGTTTTTTATGATGATGTTAATCCTAAAAATAAAAAACTAGCTGAGATAATGCAAAACTCGTTTGAAAGTAATTTAAAAAGTAATAGGAAATATAAAGAAATTAGTACTTATTATATGTATAGGAGAATTAAAAGTGTTCCAGGTGCATTATTAGAGGTGGGATTTTTAACAAATTCAAACGAAAGATATCTATTACAAAAAAAGACCTATCAACAAAAAATAAGTAATGCAATTACCAAAGGAGTAATTAAATTTTTTCAAAATTAAAATTACCAAATCAATTGGTAATTAATATTCAAAGTATTGAAATGTTCTTGAATCGTCACAATCCTTACCACTTTTATATGATGTATTATTAAACACTCTATTTAAAGATTTGATGTCTTCATTTTCAAATAAAACTTTATTTACTTGTTCTATTATTTGACAAGCCTTGTTTAAAGCAATATGATATAATTCTATAAAAGAATAATTGTAGGTCTCATATTGGTCAAAAGGATGATTCCATTCAATTTTGTCATTATTTAAATAGTGTAATTTCTTTTTATAATTAATATGATAAGACAGTTGTTCCTTTTTCAACTGTTTCTTGGGTAAAACTATATCAAGACATTTATATAATCTCAATTTAACTCCAGTTTTATCATATCTAAAAATTCTATAAATCTTTTTCATTTGAAGTATTGATTTATAGTATATATTAGCAAAGTCATCTAAATTGTATACCTTTTTAAAAACTTCATCTAATATATTTATTAATTGCTTATCAAATTTTTTAATATTAAAACAAAAATTATACATTTTAAAATCTTTAGATGGAATTTTCTTTCTTTGAAAGATCATATAGCTATCTAAATATAATTCCATGTCTAAGTGTAAACTCCTGTACTTATAAGTTTTAACATCGTTTTTCCTATATTCTCCAGTTTTATAGATAATGAATGGATGTATTATACTATCTAAAGCATAGTGACATATAAATCCATAAATAAAACTTACTATTGTTTTATTATTTTCAAAGTTTTTATCTTTGATTCCTTTTATAAAAGTTATAAAAAATTCTTTAGTTTTTGTATCATGAATTTTTCTAGGATATGTTTTTCTAATTATATCTTTATAAAATGGTATATATAAATAATAGAAGTAAAGAGGATCTGGACCTTCAGAAAAAGTTTTTAAATATTCAATATCAATCTTACTTTGAATTTCTTTATTCAATTTTTCAAAAACATCTAAAGCAAAAAATGCATGTGTTACTGTACTAGGCATACCTTAACCTCCTTATTTTAATATATACTAAATTATATCACAAATTATGGGAAATAATGAGATTTTTAATCAAACTAAAAAATTTATGTTATAATCTATACTAGGTGAGAGTAATGACGGTTAAAGAATTTAAAACTTTAGCTGAACAAATAGAAATTATGAAAGCTAAAGGACTTACAATTGAGGATGAAGAAAAAGCACGTGTGATACTTCTTAGAGAAAATTATTTCTTTTTAAATGGATATAGGCATTTATTTATGAAATCACAAAATGACAGGAAATTTATACCGGGTTCTACTTTTGATGAATTATATGCTTTATTTGTTTTTGATAGAAAATTTAGAAATATTATATTTAAAAATGTTTTAATTGTAGAAAATAATATGAAATCTATAATTAGTTATCAATTATCTAGAAAGTATGGGTATAAGGAAAAAGATTATTTAAGACCAGAGAACTTTTCATTAGATAGAAAAAAGACAAGACAAGTTAATGACTTAATTCATAAGATGAAAAGACAAATAAGAGTTAATGGAGAAAAACATGCGGCTACTCTTCACTATATAAGTAATTATGGTTATGTTCCTCTTTGGATTATGGTAAAAGTATTATCTTTTGGAATAATTAGTGAATTATATTCTATACTAAAACCAGAGGATCAATTATCTATATCAGAATATTATGATTTAGATATTTCAATTTTGGCTAATTATTTAGTAATTTTATCTAATTATAGAAATTTATGTGCACATGAAGACATTGTTTTTGAACATAGAACGCAAAGATACATTGAAAATACTAAATACCATGATATTTTAAATATACCAATTACTGATGGAGAATATATTTATGGAAAAAATGATTTATTCGCACTAATAATAATTTTAAAACAAATGTTATCTGATGATGAATTTAGATTGTTAGTTTATGAAATTGGATATGAATTAGATATTTTAGATGGTAAAGTAAATTCTATTCCTCAATCAAAGATATTAGATAGAATGGGATTCCCAGAAAATTTTAGAGAAATAATAAATATAGAAGGTGATGTTCGTTTATGAGAAAAAAAATTGCGATTATTGTAAGTATTATTTTATCATTTTTTATAGGAGCAACCGGAATGTATTTAGTAATACACTTTTTTGGAGATAGTGACACTATAAAAACAGTATTTCATGATACTAAAAATGTCACTGTAACGGAAAAGGACAGTATAAGTTCTTCTGTTGATAAACTATCAAATGCGGTAGTTGTCGTTCAAACTAGTTTAAATAATCAACAAGTAGGTAGCGGTACTGGATTCGTTTATAAAAAAGATAATAATAAAGGATACATTATAACTAACAATCATGTTGTAGCAGATGGAAATAAATTTAATGTAATTTTTCCAAATGGTCAAAGTGTTGAAGCTGAATTATTAGGTAGTGATGTATATTCTGATATTGCAGTTTTATCTGTTGATGATGACTATGTAACAGGAGTTGCAGCTATTGGAAAAAGTTCTGATATCAAAGTAGGGGATACTGTATTTACTATTGGAGCTCCTATAAGTGATGAATATAGTGGTACTGTTACTAAAGGTATTATATCAGGTAAAGATAGAATGGTTTCTGTTACTTTAAATAATCAAGTGGGAGATTACATGATGAATGTAATTCAAACAGATGCAGCTATCAACCCTGGAAACAGTGGAGGACCTCTTTCAAATATTAATGGAGAAGTTATCGGTATCAATTCCTTAAAGTTAGTTCAACAAGAAATTGAAGGAATAGGTTTTGCAATTCCAATTGATGAAGCAATGGTATATGTAGAAAAATTAGAAAAAGGAGAAAAAATAGTAAGACCAATGTTAGGGGTAACACTTCTTAATATGACTGAAAGTTATGAATTATATTTATCCGGTATAATAATAAATGAAAATAGTCCAGAAGGAGTTGTAATTGGTTCAGTAACAGCAGATTCTCCAGCATCAGAAGCTAATCTTAAAAAAGGAGATATCATCACTCAAGTTGACGGAGAAAATATAAATAGTAGAGCTAAACTACGTTATGAACTATATAAACATACAGTGGGTGATGAAATCACTATTACATACTATAGAGATGGAAAAGAAAATAAAGCTAAATTGAAACTTAATAAAGCATTACAACAATAAAAGTTAGAAACGCAATATTTCTAACTTTTTGTGTAAAATTTATAAAAAGGAAGATATTGTCATTTTAAAAGAATTTAAAAAATGTTATAATAGTTATGCATTAGAGGAAGTGTGTGTTTTATGGAGTTAATTCGTGTTATCAATGTTGAAAAACAATATAAAAATGGTGTAACAGCACTATACAATTTAAATTTAAGTATAAAAAAGGGAGATTTTGTATTCGTAATAGGGGCGAGCGGTAGTGGTAAATCAACTTTAATAAAAATGATGTACCGTGAAGAAAAACCATCTAAAGGTAAAATGATAATAGGTGGAATTGATGTAGCTAAATTGCGCAATGGTAAAGTTTACAAATTAAGAAGAAAATTAGGCGTAGTATTCCAAGATTACAAATTACTTCCAAAATTAAATGTATATGAAAATGTTGCTTTTGCATTAGAAGTTATTGGTATGAGTAAAGAAGAAATAAGAAAAAGAGTTATAAAAGTTCTAAAGTTAGTTGGTTTAAAGGAAAAAATTAAATCTTATCCAGATCAATTATCGGGAGGAGAACAACAAAGAGTTGCGATCGCACGTGCGATAGTTAATGATCCTAAATTATTAATATGCGATGAACCAACCGGAAATTTAGATCCTGTAACTAGTATGGAAATAATGGCAGTATTGGAAAATGTCAATCAGAAATTAGGTACTACTATTGTAATGGCTACTCACGATAGAGAAATTGTTAACAAAATGAAAAAAAGGGTAATATTATTAGATAGAGGTCAATTAGTAAAAGATTATATAGAAGGGACTTATAAATATGAAGCTGTTTAGAATGATTCCAAGATATATAAGAGATGCATTTAAAAGTGTTTTTAGAAATTTTAGTTTAAGTATAGCCTCTATATCTTGTATAACAGTTACTTTAATTCTAGTTTCAGTTTCAATAATCCTTTCTTCAAATGTAGAAAAATTTACAAAAGTAGTTGAAGATGACGTTACCATTGTTACTTTTCTAGAGACCAGTGTTAGTTCTGAAGAATTGGAAACAATAAAATCCAAAGTAGAAAAAATAGATAATGTAAGTTCAGTAGAAATATTTACAAAAGATCAAAAAAAAGAAGAAATAGCAAAATCAGCTAAAGTATACGAAAATATAGTTTCTACTTGGTCTGATGATAAAAATCCTTTACATGATGAATTAATAGTAAGAGTTCAAAATTTAGAAAAAATTAAGAAAACTGCTACTACAATTGAAAATCTTGATGAAGTAAAACAAGTTAAATACGGAGAAGGTATGGTTGAAAAATTAGTCTCAGTGTTTAATAGTGTACAAAAAATAATGATTGCAATAGTTATAGGGTTAGTTGTAGTTACTGCTTTTCTAATTGGTAATACTATTAAACTTACAATTTTTTCTAGGAAAAGAGAAATTGAAATTATGCGTCTAGTAGGTGCTTCAAATATTACAATTAAATTTCCATTTGTAGTAGAAGGATTTGTGTTAGGAGTATTAGGAGCAATAATTCCAGTAGGACTTACAATATATGGTTATTCAGCATTCTTTAATTCATTTGATGGTAAATTATTTACCCCATTGATTAAGTTAGTTCCACCTACACCTTATGTATATACATTATCTTTAATATTAATAGTTTTAGGAGCAATTGTTGGTATGATTGGTAGTGCGAGAGCTGTTAGAAAGTATTTGAAAATATAATGAATAAAATAAATAAATTATTAAACATCGTTTTTGTTTTATGTTTAATACTACCATTTTTTATACCAAGCTATAAAGTTAAAGCTAAAACAATTGCTCAAATGCAAAAAGAATTAGATCAAAAAAGAGCTGAATATAATAAAAATCAAAATAAAAAAAATGAAATAAATAAAAATATTGATTATTCAAAATCTGAAATAACTGCTTCACAAAAAGCAATAACTCAAGCTGAGAAAGATTTAGATGAAACAGGGAAGAAAATACAACAATTAGATAGTGACATTGAATCTAAAAGCAACGAAATAAATGAATTAATGAAAACATTACAACTAGCTGATGGAGATATTGCATATTTAGAGTATGTTTTTGGTGCCTCTGATATGACTGATTTAATCCATAGAAGTTCAATTATTGAAGAAATTACTGAATATAATGAAAAGAAAATAACTGAAATGAATGAAATGGTTGAAAAATCTAAGAAATTACAAGTAGAATTAAAACAAAAGCAAGAAAATTTACAAAAGAAAATTGCGCAACTAAATAGTCAAATTAGTTCATATAATGCTTCACTTGCAAGTTTAGATGAAATACAAGTGGACGTTTCAAAAGAAATGAATCAATTACAACAAACCATTAACTATTATAAAAAAATATGTTCTAATGTTAACCAGGATGTTGATACATGTTTAAAGGGGAGTTTGCCTTATGATACTTCATTTTGGAGACCGACTGATTTAGGATATATTTCAAGTGAATATTCTATTAGAACAGCACCTTGTGTAGGTTGTTCAAGTATCCATCTTGCCGTGGATATCGGAGGAATGAATATAAGGGAATTAAATGTTTACGCTTCAGCTGCCGGTAAAGTTGTAGGTATAGAAAATAGTAATTCAAATAGTTGTGGAGGAAATTATATAATTATTCAACACAACATTAAAGGTTCAAACTATTCAACACTTTATATGCATTTGAAAAAAGTTCTTGTTAAAGTAGGTCAATCCGTTACAAAAGATACAGTAATAGGAATAATGGGCGGAAATAGATATGGAAGCCCAGGATATACACCATGGGATAGATGTTCAACAGGTCAACATCTTCACTTTGGAGTATCAACAGGATTACAATCAAGTGTATCTGGAATGAAAAGTGCTTCATTTAATCCTAGAAGTATAGTTAATTTCCCTAGTGGCCAAAAAAGATTTTATGATAGAACAACAGCATATTAATTAATATTAAAACCGGATTAATTCTCCGGTTTTAATATTTTTATAATAGCTTTTTCATTTTCTTTATATTTTGTATTTTCTTCATTTATAGAATTGTTTTCTTTTGTTAGCTCTTTAATTTTATCAGTCATTGTTATTTTTTCTTGTTTTAACGATTCTACTACATTTTTTAAAGAGGATAATTCTTTAATTATTTTTGTATAAGATGAATCATTATCTTGATTATAATCATTTTCCTTGTGAAAACATATATAATCATTCCAAGCATCAATGATATTAATTAAAATAGAATCTTCATATTGATCTCTTGAAATAATTTTTCCAGTCTTCATTGATTCAACAATTTTTTCTACAATATTACTATTATCTATTCTTTCAAATTGACTTGATTTTAGTCTTTCTACTGTGTATTTATAATCATAAGAAATATCTACATGAGACTCAAATTCAAATTTATAAGTATTAATTGAATCTAATTTTTCCAATTTCTGATTTATTGTTAAATAGTTAACATACCTATTATCACTATATCTATTATAAACACATATACCTGTTAATAAAGTAATTTCTTGGTTAGTAATTACATCTAGAAGTTGTTGTCTAGCTTCCTCTAAGTTATCAAAGGCTTGATTACTCATTGGATAATATTGAGAACCATTTTTAACTAAGTAAAGGAAAAGAATTTTTTGATTTTTCAACTTTTTTACAATAATATAATCACACTTTTGATTTTTAGTAGTATATTCCCAGGAGTTTTTACTTTTATATTTACAAACAAATTCTGTTTCATCAAGTGCTTTTTTAACATCATAAGTCATATTATCAAAAAAATTATCAACTTTTTGTGTTATATACTCAGAAAAAATTTGACTTAACTGTATTTGACTCATTTTTTTATGAATTTGAAATGCATATTCACTTAATTCTTTTAGTATATCTATAATATTTTCACTTTTAATAGGCAAAGCTTGTTTTAACATTTCTAAATCTTTAATACCAAGTAAATGTGGCAAACTCAAAGGAGTTATATAATATCTTATACTTTCTCCATTTCCTAAATATAGAGTAAATGATTTATAATCCATATAATTTCTTTCATAAAATTCAACAGCACTTTTGATTTTATTTAAAACATCTTCAAGTTGTGTTAAATTCATTTCCATAATATTTCCCCCTCAATAAGTGTAATATATGTTATAATAAAATAATATTTTTGTCAAACATTAGTTTGTTAAAAATGTTGATATAGTGATAAATATTAGGTGGTGTTAAATATGTTATCTAAAACAATTGGTTCTAATGTTAAATATTACAGATTTCAAAAAAAATTATCCCAAGAGCAATTATCAGAATTACTTAATTTGTCTACAAAATACATTTCTGATATTGAAAGTGGAAAGTATAATATGTCAATATCAACTTTAGAAAATTTAAGTGAAATATTAAATGTTGATCCATATAAATTTTTAATGTCAAATCCACAATCTAAAAATCTTCCATCACGTATTGATATTTATTGGAAAAATCAAAAGGATTAATAACACTAGCATTATCTAGAATAATTATACTGAATACATAATTATATTAAAAAACATGCGAAAAAGCGCTTATATAATTTAATTTGAAAATCTTGTTTATATATAGGAAAAATGGTAGAATATATTGAGAAATTTATGTATAGTATTTTTTAAATATTATTGTTTAGTCAAAAAAAATTAATAGAAATGAGGTGTATAATGTTTAACTTAATTTCTAAATTTAAACCGAGTGGGGATCAACCACAAGCAATTGAAAAATTAGTATCTAGTATAAAATCTGGGAAAAAAGATCAAGTGTTATTAGGAGCTACTGGAACAGGTAAAACATTTACGATAGCAAATGTTATAGCACAAGTAAATAAACCGACACTTATCTTAGCGCACAACAAGACATTGGCTGGACAGTTATACTCTGAATTTCGGGAAATATTTCCCGAAAATCGTGTAGAATATTTTGTTTCTTACTATGATTATTATCAACCAGAAGCGTATGTTCCTTCAACAGATACATATATTGAAAAAGATTCATCTATAAATGATGAAATAGATGAACTAAGACATGCAGCGACAGCTTCATTGTTAAATAGAGATGACGTAATTGTTATTGCTTCTGTTTCTTGTATCTATGGAATTGGTGAAGTTGAAGAATATAAAAACAAAATGCTAAACATTTCGTTAGGAGATATGATAGATAAAAATGAAATTCTTAAAAAACTTGTCGATATGCTTTATGAAAGAAGCCAATTTGATTTAAAAAGGGGTACATTTAGATCAAAAGGAGATGTCATTGAAATAATTCCTACTTATGAAAGAAGTAAAGGAACCAGAATAGAATTATTTGGTGATGAAGTAGAAAAAATAAGCGAATTTGATCCTTTAACTGGTAAAATAATTACCAATAAAAAAACGGCTTCTATTTTCCCCGCTAGTCACTTTGTAACAAGTGATGATAAGCTTAAACTTGCTATAGAAAGAATTAAAGAAGAGGCTAAAAATAGAGTAAAGTTTTTTAGAGATAACAATAAATTTTTGGAAGCAGAAAGATTAGAACAAAGAACAAACTATGATATTGAAATGCTTGAAGAAACAGGCTTTTGTCACGGAGTGGAAAATTACTCTAGACATTTAGCGCTTCGTGGTGAGGGAGAAACTCCCACTACTTTAATTGATTTTTTTCCAAAAGACTTTTTATTAGTTGTAGATGAATCGCACGTTACTCTTCCACAAGTTAGAGGTATGTATAATGGAGATAGAGCTCGTAAACAAGTTTTAGTAGACTACGGTTTTAGATTACCAAGTGCATTAGACAATAGACCACTAAAGTTTGAGGAGTTTGAGAAAAAAATAAATCAAGTGGTATATGTTTCAGCAACACCGGGAGATTATGAATTAAATAAAACTAATGGTGAAGTTATTGAACAAATAATTAGACCAACTGGATTATTAGATCCTACAATAGATGTAAGAAAAACTGAAGGACAAATTGATGATTTAATTAATGAAATAAGAATACGAAAAGAAAAAAATGAACGAGTATTAATTACTACTTTAACAATTAGAATGGCAGAAGAATTGACTAATTACCTAAAAGATATGGGAATAAAAGTAGCTTATCTACATAATGAAGTCAAAACTTTAGAAAGAATGCAAATAATACAAGAATTAAGAAAAGGCAAATATGAAGTAGTAGTTGGTATTAACTTATTAAGAGAAGGAATAGATATTCCAGAAGTAAGTTTAATAGCAATTATGGATGCTGATAAACAAGGATTTTTAAGAAGTGATAAAAGTTTAATACAAATTATAGGTAGATGTGCAAGAAATGCAAATGGACATGTTATTATGTATGCAGATACTATTTCAAGTGCTATGGAAACGGCTATTAAAGAAACAGAAAGACGTCGTAAAATTCAAATAGCATATAATAAAAAACATAATATAATCCCTAAAACAATTATTAAAGAAATTAGAGAAATTATTAGTAATAAAGATGAAAATGAGGTTAAACCTAAACAAATGACTAAGAAAGATAAAGAAAAAATGATTTCAAATATGGAATATGAAATGAAGCAAGCAGCTAAAAATTTAGATTTTGAATTAGCAATGCAATTAAGAGATGCTATATTTGAATTAAAAGGTGAAATTAATTAGAAAAGGTGGAAATTATGGAAATAAAATTTTATGTTTGTAAACATTGTGGTAATATAGTTACTTATATTAAAAATAGTGGGATAAAAGTTAAATGTTGTGGAGAAGAGATGCAAGAGATAATACCAAATACAATTGATGCTGCAAAAGAGAAGCATTTACCTGTGATTAAAAATCATGATAACATGATTGAAATAAGTGTAGGTGAAGTTATTCATCCTATGACAGAAGAACATTTAATTGATTGGATATATATTCAAACACTTAATGGTGGACAAATTATATATTTAAACGAACAACAACAACCTATTGTAAAAATACCAAAAATGCAAATTGTAAAAGTATATTCTCATTGTAATTTACATGGTCTATGGGAAATAACTTTATAGTATAATAAATGAACTATTGTAATATTGAAATATTTTTGTGAATATGTTATAGTGTTAATAGATTTATTTAGTTGTTAATTTACTTCCTTTTATTAATTTGAAGTAATAAATTATCTATTAAATCAAATATTTAAAAAAGGAGGTAAACTATGGAATACCAAGATAAAACTTTAGTTTGTAAGGATTGTGGTCAAGAATTTATTTTTACTGCCCGCGATCAAGAATTCTATGCCGAAAAAGGTTTTTCTAATCCAGTAAGATGTAAAGAGTGTAGAATTGCAAGAAAAGCTGAAAGAAATAATAGAAACGATAATTAATAATAAATGGTATTTAAAAAGATAGAAATTTCTCTATCTTTTATTTTTTTCCATAACCTTTTTTTTCATATTCTTCACATAATTCTTTAAAACGTGTAAAGTGTACAATTTCTCTTTGTCTTAAAAATTGTAAAGGCGCAATTACATCTGGATCTGTAGCTAAATTAATTAGATTTTCATATATGGCGCGTGCTTTTTGTTCTGCTGCCATATCTTCATACAAATTAGCAACAGGATCTCCTACAGCTGCAAAATATGTTGCATTAAATATATAACCATTAGCGTCTGTTGGAAATAAATCAAGTCCATGTCCTGCATAATTTGTATCAAAGCCTGCTTCTTTTAATTCTTCTATTGTAGCTCCTTTTGTTAATTGATAAATAATAGTTGCGATCATCTCAATATGAGCCATTTCTTCTGTCGCAATATCACTTAATAAATTTTTACCTTTTTCATCAGGCATAGTATATCTTTGATTTAAATATCTTAAAGTAGCCGCTAATTCTGATTGACCACCACCATATTGTTCTAACATTACTTTTGCCATTTTTAAATCACGTCTTTTAATATTTATTGGATATTCTAATCTTTTTTCATAAGCCCACATATTATTTATTTCTCCTTTCCCAAGGTGATAGTGTTTCGTTCCATGCCCATGGAACATCATTCAAACTTTGATTTGGAGTACTAAGAGTAATAGGTCCAAATTTTTGTTCATATTCATTTGTTAACGTATTTAATCTTTCTATATATTTGCTAAATTTTTGTATCATGCAATTATCATTAGGATGAACATCTAAATATAAATTAATATCTTTAGCAGCAAACCCTATCTTTTGAATTTCCAACATTAAACTTTCCTTTTCATTTTCAACACTTGGCATTTTTAATTGTAATTTTTTATAAGGATCAAACAAAGTTGGAAACATATTTCCTCTTATAAATCCTTCTTCAACATCATACATACCACAATTTTCTTTCATATTATTATTCATAATATTATTTAAATCATATAGCCCCATTGTATCTTGTATATCCTGTGGAAATGCTATTTCTTGTTTAAACATTTCATCAGTTACATTATAAGCTCTAGGATAGAAATCTAAAGAATTAACATCTTCATATTCTATTGCTTTAGTTTTATCATTAAAGTCCTTACTTATGAAGTCATAATAATCATTCATTTTTTTACCTCCTTACATCATATTTTATTATTTTTAATAAAAAGTGTAGGGGCATATGACTAAAATAATGTATAATAGTACATGGTGGTATTATGAAAAAAGTAATAGTTTCAATATTTACTTTTATAATTTTTACAATGCAGGTAAGTGCGAATGCAGGAATGTTAAAACAAGATTCAATAACAGAATGTAACGGAATAAAATATGGATATCATGGTAAAGATCAGCATTATCACAAAGCAACTTTAAAAAATGGAAAATGGTATGCTGAGGGGGATATTATTAAATTACCATGCGAAAAATCCATAGATGATGTGGAAAATACAGTTGAAAACAAAGAGTTATCCACAAATACTGTTGATAAAACTATTGAAAAGGATAAAGTAGTATTATCAAAATGTGTAGATGGGGATACTGCATGGTTTTTATTAAATAATAAAAAAATTAAAGTAAGATTTTTAGCAATAGATACGCCTGAATCAACCAATAAAATTGAACCTTATGGAAAAGAAGCGGCTAAATTTACATGTGATAAACTTAAAGAAGCAAAAACTATAGAATTAGAATATGATAAAAATTCAGACAAAACTGATAAATATGGACGTTATTTAGCATGGATAATTGTTGATGGAAAAAATTTACAAAAAGAATTAGTTAAAAATGGATATGCTGAAGTAGATTATATTTATGGAAACTATAATTATATTGATGAATTAAAACTACTTCAAAAAGAAGCTCAAAAAAATAAATTAAATATTTGGAGTGATTATAAAACAGATTCTAGTAAATACATTTATATAGTTGTATTAGCTATATTATTAATATTTTTTTTACTTACTAAAAAGCAAAAAAAAGCTAAAAGAGTTATGAAAAAAATAAAAAGTAAATTATAACATTTAAAATTATTTTATTAAAGGTTTAATGCGGGTTACAATTTTTCTTAATATATTGTATAATATATTTATACATGGTAAGGTGATATAATTGAAAATCAGACGACAAAAGTTTTATGAAAAATTTACTAATATTATTAACGAATTTGATAAAGTAATATTAGTACCACATAGTGAAATAGATTTAGATGCCTTAGCCGCTTCTTTAGGTCTTTACGTATTTTTAAGCGCTATGGAGAAAGAAGTATATATAAATATTGATGAAGAAAATAAAGAACTTGGAGTTAGACGAGCACTTGAAAAAATAAATAAATTGAATTTAAATATAAACATAAATAAATTAGATCAAATAAGTATAAGTGAGCAAAGTTTAATAATAATAGTGGACTTTCATAAAAAAGAAATGGCACAAAATAAAGAAATTTTTAAATTATGTAAAAATATTATTATAATTGATCATCATATAGAAAATAAAGAACATATTAATAATTACATTTTAAAATATATTGATGATGAAGCTTCTAGTACTACTGAAATAATTTATGATTTTTTGATGGAAAAAAAAGTTATTATTCCAAACTATATTTCAACAGTTATGCTAGCTGGACTTACCCTTGATACAAATAATTTTACAATAAAGACTTCAGAAAAAACTCATGAAGTAGCTGCAGGGTTAACAAAATGTGGAGCAATATCAAAAGAAGTTCAATATCTACTTAAAGAAGATTTAAAAGAATACATTTCAATGCAAAAAATAATATTTAATACAGAAATTGTTAATAAAATATTTGCAATTACAGTTGGAAAGAAAACTGAAATTTACTCAAAAGAACAATTAGCTAAGATAGCAGATAGCTTATTACAATTTGATGAAATAGAAGCTTCTTTTTGTATTGGAAAAATAAATTCTAATATAATAGGAATAAGTGCTAGATCATTAGGAAATATTGATGTAGAAAAAATTATGAATAAATTAAATGGTGGTGGACATTTGACTGATGCCGCTTGTCAGATGTATAATATTACATTAGATAAAGCAAAAGAAGAACTATTAAAAATTATTAAGAAATTATAGTTTAGGAGGCCACATTTATGAAAGTTATTTTTTTAAAAGATGTTAAAGGACAAGGAAAAAAAGATGAGATTAAAGAAGTAAAGGCAGGATTTGCTCAAAACTATTTAATTAAAAATGGTTATGCAGTAGCGCTAACTTCTACTAGTAAGCAAAAATTAGAAAATGATTTAGAAAAAAGAAAAGAAGAAGATAAAAAAGATAAAGATGAAAATTTGAAAATTAAAGAAAAATTAGAAAAACTTAAATTAATTTTTAAATTAAAAGCTGGTAAAAATGAACAAGTATTTGGTAGTATTTCTACAAAACAAATACATTCAGAATTACAAAAAAATAATATAGAAATTGATAAAAAGAAAATAAAATTAGAAGAAGCAATTACTAGTTTAGGTTTTCATAAAATCAAAATTGAGTTAAGGAAAGATGTGATTGCCGAATTAAATATACAAGTTGTAAAGGAATAAGTAGGTGAAGTTATGCAAGAAAGGGTACTACCACACAATATAGAAGCAGAACAATCTGTAATAGGAGCAATGTTCTTATCAAAGTATGCAGTTAATAGAGCTTGCGAAGAATTATATCCGGAATTATTTTATCTTGACAGCAATGCTAAAATATTTGAGGTAGTAAAAGAACTTGCAGATGATAAGAAAGCTATTGATATTACAACAGTAATAGAAGAGTTAAATAAGAAAAAATATCTAGATAAAATTGGAGGAATAGAATATTTAACAGAAGTTGTTAATTCAGTTCCTACTGCTGCTAATGTAGATTACTATATAGATATAGTTAGAGATAAAGCTATACTTAGAAGATTAATAGATGTTTCTACTGAAATAGCTACTACTAGCTACAATGCTGAAGGCTCTACTAATGAAATACTTGATAATGCTGAAAAACAAATATTAACAGTTATCAAAAATAGAAAATCTGGTGAATTTAAAAGTATTCAACAAGTAGTTTCAAAAGCACAATCAATACTAGAAGAATTAGCTAAACAAGATGGTAACATTACAGGAATCGCTACTGGATTTCATGACTTAGATAATTTGACTTCTGGATTACATGGTAGTGAATTTATAGTAATTGCTGCTCGTCCTGCAATGGGAAAAACTGCTTTTGCCCTTAATTTAGCAACTAATATAGCTATTAATTCTGGGAAAACAGTAGCTTTATTTAACCTAGAAATGAGTGCAGAACAATTAGCAATGCGTATGATTTCTTCGTTAGGGCAAATTGAGGGGTCTAAAATACGTAGTGGTAATCTTGAAGAAAAAGATTGGAATGGAGTAAACGAAGCAATCAGTGCATTAGCAGATGCTAAAATGTATATTGATGATACTCCAGGACTAAGTGCAAGTGAAATACGTGCTAAATGTAGAAGATTAGCTTCATCTGATGATGGACTTGGAATCGTAATTATTGACTACTTACAACTTTTAAGTGGCTCTTCAAGATATGCCGGTAATCGTCAACAAGAAGTTAGCGAAATCTCAAGGCTTCTAAAAACAATGGCACTTGAACTTAATGTACCAGTTATTGCTTTAGCACAATTATCTCGTGCGGTAGAATTACGTGATGATAAAAGGCCAATCATGAGTGACTTAAGAGAATCTGGATCAATTGAACAAGATGCTGACATAGTAGGTTTCTTATATAGAGATGACTACTATAATAAAAAATCAGCAATTAGTCCAGATGTTAGTTTAAGCGAACTTATTATTGCAAAACACCGTAATGGAGCAACCGATACAATAGAATTGTTATTTAAAAGAAATGTTTCAACATTTACAAATTATGAGAAAAGAATAGATGAGGAGGGATTTAATGAATAAAGCAATTAAAAGTTTTCCACTTCTAGTAGTAGGATTATTAGTTTTAAGTGTATTATTTATTTCTGGTTTTACTTCTAAAAAAACAAATATTATTCAAAATGTATATAAAGTATATCTTGATGGTGAAGAAGTTGGTGTTATTAATTCAAAAGAAGAATTTGAATCTTACATTGATAAACAACAAAGTCTTTTAAAAACTAAATTTGGAGTAAAAAATGTTTATTCACCTAAAGGATTAGATATAAGAGAATGTAAAACTTATGAAGGTAGTACTGATAGTATAAATGTAGTATATAATAAAATTAAAAAATTAAAACCTTTTACGGTTAAAGGTTTCAAAGTTAAAATTAAAACTGAAGAAAAACAAACAGAAATAAATGTTTTAGATAAAAAAATATTTGAAGAGGCAATGGAAAGAGCGATAGAAACTTTTGTTGATAAAGATGAATATAAATTATATTTGGATAATGAGCAACCAGAAATTAAGGAAACTGGTGAATTAATAGAAAATGTTGAATTAGAAGAAGATATTACAATTAAAGAAGATTATATTTCAGTTGATGAAGAAATATTTCAAAATTCAGATGATCTAACTAAGTATTTATTGTTTGGGACTACAGAAAAACAAGCCACTTATATAGTACAACCTGGAGATACAATAACTTCAGTTTCAGATAAAAACAAACTTAATCCAGCAGAATTTTTAATTGCAAATCCTGAATTTACCAGTGAGGATAATTTATTATTTCAAGGTCAAGAGGTAGTAATAGGATTAATAAATCCACTTTTCCATTTAGTTGTAGAAAAACATATAGTAGAAGACACAGTAAAAAATTATACAACCCAAATAGAGTACGATAATGATATGCTTGTAGGGGAACAATACGATAAACAAAAAGGTGAAAATGGATTAGATAGGATTACTAAAAAAATAAAATATGTGAATGGTGAAATGGTAACTGTTGTAACTACTAATACATTAGAATTAAAACCAGTAATTAATGCAGTAGTTGTAAAGGGTGGAAAAGTTGTTCCATCAATAGGGGATACTTCATCATGGTACTGGCCAACTATACAAGGTTATACAATCTCTAGTAGATTTGGATGGCGTTGGGGTAGACAACACGATGGAGTTGATATTTCAGGTACTGGTCATGGTTCTCCAATATTCGCATCTAATAATGGAGTAGTTTCAAAAGTTGGATATGGACATTACTCAATGGGTAATTATGTAGAAATAAACCATAATAATGGATATTACACAGTATATATGCACATGTCATCAATTAAAGTTAAACAAGGACAAATAGTTGCACGCGGTCAAACAATTGGTGGTATGGGAAATACTGGTCGTTCTACTGGAACTCACTTACACTTCTCAATTTGGACTGGAGTTCCTTATCAAGGAGGAACTGTTCATGATCCTCTACCATATTTAATGAAATAAAATGAAAGTTATAGTTTTAGCAAGTGGTTCAAAGGGGAATTCCACTTATATTGAATATCAAAATACTAAAATATTAATTGATTTAGGAATTTCCTCAACTTCACTTTCAAAAAAGTTAGATGATGTAGGTGTTGATATTAAAAATTTAGATGCAATTTTAATAACCCATACGCATATAGATCACGTTGGCGGTTTGAAAACTTTTGTTAAAAAATATAGTGTGCCAATATATTTAACTGAAATAATGGATAATGATTTAAATTTTAAAATACCTAATAAAGAATATATTACGAGTGATACAATTACAATTGGAAATATCAATATTTTTGTAATGAAAACTTCTCATGATACTAATGATTCAGTAGGATTTGTAGTAAAAGCAGATAAGGAAGTAGTTTATATTACAGATACTGGTTATATAAACAAGAAATATTTTAGACAAATTTTCAATAAAGATATTTATATATTTGAAAGTAATCATGATTTAGAAATGCTTATGAATGGTAAATATCCACATTATATTAAGCAAAGGATCTTAGGTGATAGAGGACATTTGTCAAATAGAGATAGTGCATATTATTTATCAAAATTAGCAGGTAGCAATACTTCTCATATAGTTTTAGCACATTTATCTGAAGAAAATAATACTGAAGAAAAAGCTTTAGAAAGTCTTTATAGAGCTTTAAATAAAGAAAATAAAAAAATAGATAATATTGAAGTAGCTAGACAAAAAGAAAGTATATATATTGAGGTATAAAAAATGATAAAAATAATATGTTTTGGTAAAATAAAAGAGAAATATTTTTTTGAAGCTTTAAATGAATATGAAAAAAGAATAAGTAAATATTCTAAATTAGAAATTATTGAATTACCAGATGAACCAACCAATAACTCTAAAATAGTTTTAGAAAAAGAAAAAGAAAAACTTATTAAAGTTTTAAATAAAAGTGATTTCAATATAGTTCTAGATATTGAAGGTAAAGAACTTTCAAGTATTGATTTTGCAAATAAAATTAATGATATTTTTACTAATCATAATAGTGTTGTTACTTTTATTATTGGAGGTTCGTGTGGTATAAGTGAAGATATTAAGAAAATGTGTAATTATAGATTATCATTCTCAAAATTAACCTTTCCACACCAATTATTTAGAGTGATATTATTAGAACAAATATATAGAGCCTTTAAAATATTAAATAATGAAAGTTATCATAAATAAAAACTACAAAGAGTAATTCTTTGTAGTTTTTAATTGGTAACCCAAATATATATAACACATAAAATATTTCAGGGGGGATAATGTGAATGATAAAATAAAAGTGGTAATAGATGCCGGTCATGGTGGAACAGACCCTGGAGCGGTTGGAAATGATTTAAAAGAAAAAGATATTACATTAATGATATCTAAGTATATGTTGGAAAGATTTAAGGAGTTAGGAATTCCTGCCACATTAATTAGATCTAGTGATGAAACAATTAGTCCAACAGAACGTGTTAAAAGAGTTTTAGACGCTTATGGTAATGACCCTAATGTTATTGTTATATCAAATCATATAAACTCTGCTGCAACACAAGGAGCACAGGGAGCTGAAGTAATTTATGCATTAAGAAATGATAGTACTTTAGCACGAAATATTTTAAAAAATTTAGGGAATGCAGGACAAATAACTAGAAGTTATTATCAAAAAAGATTACCTAGTGATCAAACTAAAGATTATTATTTTATTATGCGAAATACAGGGAATACTCAACCAGTATTAATAGAGTATGGATTTATTAATAATAAAACGGATATTCAAAGAGTAGTAAATAACTATAAAAAATATGTTAATGCAGTAGTAGATGCAGTGGTTGAGACTTTTAATATAAATACCAATACCTATACTGTTAAAGCAGGAGATAGTTTGTGGAGTATTGCTCAAAAATTTAATACGACTGTAAATGATTTAAAGAGATTAAATAATTTAAATAGCAATATAATAACTATAGGTCAAGTATTAAAAATTCCAAATTCTAATGACAATACTGGTAACTATGTAGTTAAATCAGGAGATACTCTTTGGAGTATAGCTAATAAATATAATACAACGGTAAATGATTTAAAAAGATTAAATAATCTTACAAGTGATCAATTAAGTATTGGGCAAACATTAAAAATACCTACTAGTGGAGATATATCTGAAAGTAATATTTATACAGTTAAAGCAGGAGATAGCTTGTGGAGTATTGCTCAACAATTTAATGTTTCAGTTGATGATATAAAACAACTAAATAATTTAAAAAATAATATAATTACCATAGGACAAATGCTTAAAATTCCCAATTCTTCTAACTCCGGAGTAGGAAGAGTATATATTGTTCAAAAGGGTGACAGTCTTTGGAGTATAGCACAAAAATATAATACCACTGTAGATAATCTTAGAAGAATTAATAATTTAACCAGTGATGTACTTACTATTGGACAAAAATTATTTGTATAAGTTTAAAGTTTTTCTTTAAGCTTATTTTTTTTGTTTTAAGCATAAACTAATAGTAGGTGAATTTAATGATATTAAATAAAATATTATGGGCAGTAACTACAGTACTTTTTATTGCAAGTGGAATATATTTTACAATTAAACTTAAAGGTATACAATTTAACTTTAGGCAAATGTTTAGTAGTTTAAAAAATAAAAATGAAGATAAAAATAAAATTTCACCATTTGAAACTCTTGCTATGTCGTTAGCAGGAAGAATAGGAGTTGGATCTTTAGCAGGAGTTGCACTCTCAATATATATCGGGGGAATTGGCACAATTTTTTGGATGTGGATTACTGCATTTATTTGTGCACCAAATGCTTACGGAGAGAGTCTTTTAGGAGTATTGTACCAGAAGAAAGATAAAGATGGATTACATGTAGGGGGACCTGCCTATTATATTAGAGATGGATTAAAACAAAATAAACTTTCCATTATTTATGCAATTTTAATAATAATTACTTATGTTTTTGGTTTTTTATCAATACAATCAAACACAATTACAAAATCAATAGTAGACGTAATAAATATCCCGCCAGTAATTATTGGAATAATAATATCACTTATTACAGCTATAATTATTTTTAGTGGAGTTAAAGGTATTATAAAATCCACTAGTAAATTAGTTCCTATAATGTCACTTATTTATTTGTTAATAACTACGTTTATACTTATTATAAATTTTAATAAATTACCTAGATTGCTATTTAATATAGTTAAGGAATCATTTAATTTTAAAGCATTAGGGATAGGAGTTTTAAGTACTTTTATAATAGGAATCCAAAGAGGTATTTTTTCTAACGAGGCAGGTATTGGTACTGGAGCAATAGCCTCTGCTACTGCAGATACCAATAATCCTAAAGAACAAGGCCTACTTCAAATATTAGGGGTTTATTTTACTACTTTAATTATTTGTACCATGACTGCATTAGTAATTATGTTATCTGATTATAACTCTTTAAATTTATTAGACATAAATGGAATTGAAATAACAAATTATGCTTTTTCTTATTTTATTGGTAATTGGGGGAAAGTAACTGTTATTATTTCAATAATTCTTTTTGCATTTTCCACTATTATTGCAGGTTATTATTATGGAGAAGCTAATTTGAAATTTTTTAATAATAATAAAAAATATGTAATACTTTTAAAAATTTTAACAATCTTGATTTTGTTATTTAGTAGTATTATATCTGCTAATTTTTTGTGGAACTTTGTGGATACTTTTGTAGCAGTTTTAGGTATTATTAATATAATTTCCTTATTTTTATTGAAAAAAGACATAATTAATGGTTCAAAATCTTCTAACTTATAATCATTTTGTGTTAGAATATTAATTGGTGATAAAAATGATTGGAAATAAGTGGGATGAAGTATTAAAAGAGGAATTTGAAAAACCTTATTTTAAAGAGTTAATGAATTTTATAGAAAATGAATATAAAACTAAAATAATTTATCCTTATTATCCGAATATTTTCAATGCTTTAAAATATACAGATTATGATGATGTTAAAGTAGTAATACTAGGGCAAGATCCTTATCATGGTACAGGTGAAGCCCATGGTCTATCTTTTTCAGTTTTAGAAGGAGTAGCTAAACCTCCATCATTAAAAAATATTTTTAAAGAGTTAAAAGATGATTTAGGTATTAATGAACCAGAAGAAGGAAATTTAACAGCATGGACAAAAGAAGGAGTAATGCTTTTAAATTCAGTTTTAACAGTAGAAAAAGATAAGCCTGCATCCCATCAAAATAAAGGTTGGGAAAGGTTTACAGATACTGTAATCAAGAAGATCAATGAAAAACAAAAACCGGTTGTTTTTGTACTTTGGGGAAACTTTGCAAGAAGCAAAAAAGCACTTATTACTAATAATTTACACTATATTTTAGAGTCTGCACATCCCTCTCCATTCTCTGCAAATAAAGGCTTTTTTGGTACAAAACCTTTTTCAAAAGTAAATGATTTTTTAATTAAAAATAATGAAAAACCAATAAATTGGAAAATTCAATAATTGGTTTTTTTAATTTTTTTAAACATGAACAAAAGTTCGTGTTTTTAAAAATTTTATATTGACATGTTATAGGAATAGTGCTACAATTAAGCCATGGTAAGAAAGTTATAAAATAGGGAGGTATAATTATGACTTTAGTAGAAAATGAGATTGAACTTACAGTTATTAAAAGAGAGGGAAAAAGAGTTCCATTTAATGGAGAAAAAATTGCTATAGCCATAAAAAAGGGATTTGATAGTGTTCAAAATGATGAGTATGATGAAACTGATTCAAATGAAGTTTATAATTCAGTATTGGATGCTATAAAGGAAGAATATATAGATAGAAAAACAATTAAAATAGAATCAATTCAAGATATTATTGAAAATAAATTAAAAGACCTAGGATATGAAGATGTTTTTAAATCTTTTTCTGAGTATAGAGATAGAAGAGCAGCATCTAGACAAATATTTATAGGAAGAACACATAAACTTGCTAAAGTTGTTGAATCATTAGGATTAAATGAAGCAGAAGCAGTTGATGCTAAAAGAGAAAATGCCAATGTAGATGGAAATACTGCAATGGGTACTATGTTACAATATGGAAGTACAATTTCAAAAGAATTTGCCAAATCATATTTAATGAATCCTAAATATGCAGAAGCACATGACAATGGTCAAATACATATCCATGATATGGATTTTTTACCAATGGGAACAACTACTTGTTTACAAATAGATCTTAAAAAATTATTTGAAAAAGGTTTTTCCACTGGCCATGGCTTTTTAAGACCTCCTAAGGATATTTCATCATATAGTGCACTAGCAGCAATTGTAATTCAATCAAATCAAAATGATCAACACGGAGGACAAAGTATTCCAGCTTTTGATTATTATCTTGCTCCTGGAATATTACTAACTTTCAAAAAACAATTTAAACAAACAATTTATGATTTTTTAGAATTAGAAGAATTTATTAATTTTGTAAATTTTAAAAAGATATCTGAACAAATTGATAAATTAACATCAATTGAATTTGACATAGAAACTTTTAATTATTTATCAAAAGATACCAAGAGAATAAAAGATATTTTTAAAATTGCTTACGATAAAGCATTAGCTAAAACTAATAGGGCTACATATCAAGCTATGGAGGCATTCATTCATAATTTAAATACAATGCATTCTAGAGCTGGGGCACAAGTTCCATTTAGTTCAATAAATTTTGGAACTGATACTTCTCCTGAGGGTAGAATGGTTATGAAAAACTATTTACTTGCATTAGACGCTGGTTTAGGACATGGAGAAACTCCAATATTTCCTATCTCAATTTTTAAAGTAAAAGAAGGAATAAATTATAATCCATCAGATCCTAATTATGATTTATTCAAACTTTCATGTGAAGTTTCAGCTAAAAGATTATTTCCTAATTTCTCATTTATTGATTCACCATTTAACTTACAATATTACAAACCTGGTGATTTCAATA
Source organism: uncultured Bacilli bacterium (assembly GCA_944372455.1). Classification (GTDB taxonomy): domain Bacteria; phylum Bacillota_I; class Bacilli_A; order RF39; family UBA660; genus SIG205. The sequence continues at coordinate 1,848 of CALVZF010000018.1, read as the reverse complement.
CAGAAATATCTTATATGGGATGTAGAACAAGAGCCATTGGAAACGTAGTAGATAAAGATAGAGAAATAGTAACTAGTAGAGGAAATCTTTCATTTACTTCAATTAATTTACCAAGATTAGGTATAAAATATGGAATAGTTTCTAATAAAAAAGCTGATTTAGATGGATTTTTTAAAGAACTTGAATCTTTAATGGAATTAGTTAAAGGTCAACTTTTAGAAAGATATGCTATCCAATGTAATAAAAAGGTCAAAAATTTTCCATTTTTAATGGGACAAGGGTTATGGCTTGATTCAGAAAAACTAAGGCCTAATGATAAGGTAAAAAGAGTTTTAAAACATGGAACATTAACATTTGGTTTTATAGGGCTTGCAGAATGTTTAAAAGCCTTAATTGGAGAACATCATGGTGAAAGTAAAAAAGCTCAAGAATTAGGTTTAAAAATTGTTAAATTCATGAGGGATAAAGCAGATCAATATGCAGAAGAATATAAACTTAATTTTAGCTTAATTGCAACTCCTGCAGAAGGTTTATCAGGTAGATTTGTAAATATTGATAAATCAATATATGGAATAATCCCAGGAGTTACTGATAGAGAATATTATACTAATTCATTCCATATTCCAGTATATTACAATATATCAATTAAAAATAAATTACACTTAGAAGCTCCTTATCATGCATTAACAAATGGAGGACATATTTCTTATATTGAATTAGATGGGGATCCAAGAGAAAATGTAGAAGCATTTGAAAGTGTAATTAGAATAATGAAAGAAGAAGGAATAGGTTATGGGGCTGTTAATCATCCAGTTGATAGAGACCCTGTTTGTGGATATGTTGGTATTATAGGTGATGTTTGCCCAGGTTGTGGAAGACGTGAAGGTGAAGGTTTAAGTGTTGAAAAATTACATGAAATAGAATGTAATGTTAAATAAAGAAAGGGTGTATAATTATGAAAAAAGAAGTAGAATTAAAACAAAGAAATGAAAAAACTGTTGGAGAAGGAGTTAAATTTGAAAGAATAAGAAGAATTACTGGATATTTAACAGGAACTTTAGATAGATTTAACGACGCAAAAGCAGCAGAAGTTAGAGATAGAGTTAAACACACAGCAAATTAAAAGAAGGTGTAATAATGGATATCATTTTGGCTAGTCCATTACAAAAAGATAGTATAGTTGATGGTGAAGGTATCAGAACAGTTATTTGGACTCAAGGATGTTCTCATAACTGTATAGGGTGTCATAATAAAGAAACTCACGATTTTAATGGTGGTCAAAAAATAGATATTGAAGAGATCAAAAAAGAAATTGATCATCTTGAATATCAAGATGGTATCACTTTTTCTGGGGGAGACCCTATGTTTCAAGCAAAGTCTTGTAGTGTTATTGCAAAATATGCTAAAAATAAAAATTTAAATATTTGGTGTTATACAGGATTTACTTTTGAACAACTTTTAGAAATGTCAAAAACAAAGAAAGAAATTTCAGAATTTCTTTCTTATATTGACGTTTTAATAGATGGTAAATTTATTTTAGAACAAAGAAGTTTAGAACTTAAGTATAGAGGAAGTAGAAATCAAAGAATTATTGATGTACCGAAAAGTCTTAAAGAAAATAAGGCGATAGTTATAACTAAATATATGGAAAATAAAAGTTCTTTTATAACCAATAAAGAACAAAACAAACTTGATGGAATATTCATTTAAAAAACTTTTAGAAATTTTTCTAAAAGTTTTTCTTAAATTGAAAATTGAACCGCACCACAAAGGGTGCGGTTTTTTGATAAAATAAAAGAGCCCAACCCGGCAAGGAGGAGCTCATAAATGAATTATAAACAATTAACA
>CALVZF010000017.1 GCA_944372455.1 uncultured Bacilli bacterium | reverse complement strand
AACACTCAAGAAGGGATAGTAAATGAAGGAAAACTAGCAGAAGGAATGATACCAGTAGTTTATGATGAAACAAACAATACTTGGGTAAAAGCAGGAGGAGATTTAGGTTGGTATGATTATTCTAAACAAGAGTGGGCTAATATGATACTAACTAAAGCTGATTCCCATGAATGTGAAATATGGAATGGAATTAAAGGAGATATCAACAAAGATGGAGATATTTCAGAAGAAGATGCATATTTAATTGTTGAAAAGTTTGTTGGAAATGATACAACAGGATTAACTGAAGAAGAATGGTTACAACGTGGTGATTTAAATGGCGATGGAGATATTGATATGAGTGATCACTCATACATTGTAAATTATATTAATGGCGTAAAACTACTATGTGATGAACCAATAACAAGTAAATCCCGTCAAGCGTATTTAGAAGCAAGTCCAGGAACTTCTATAGAAAAAAGTGATATAAATGATTTTTATGTTTGGGTACCAAGATATAAATATAAAATAAATAATACAGGAAGTACAGCTTTACCAAGTATAATAGATATAGAATTTGAAAGTGGTACTACATCAACAGGAGTAAGTATAAATACTAACGGAGTAGCTAAAACAGAGTATTACACTCATCCCTCATTTAGAGATGGAAGTAAAGTATATAAGAGTACTCCTTACGACCAATCTGGTTGGGATAAAGAATTATCTGGTTTTTGGGTTGCTAAATTTAAATTAAATACCTCTTATCATAGTACATATAATGAAGATATTGAAAATGGTCAAAATCTTTCTACTTTTCATGAATGGAATTTAATATCTGGTGAAGATGTAGAATGGTTTCCAGGTAAAGCAGAAGTACATAGTATGAAAAACACTGAATGGGGAGCAATCGCATATTTAAGTCAAAGTAAATATGGGAAAATGGGAAATAGTGATTATGCAGGAGCTAATAAAGAAATTTATATAAATTCAAGTGCAGATTTTATAACAGGAAGAAGTGCAGGAGTTGTAAGTGGAAGTAATGTTTCTACAGTAGATAAAGAAAGTTATTCATATGATGGATTTAATTGTAATTCACAATTTTTTAAAAAGTGTAAAGGAACTAAAGATGTGTTAAAAGGAACCGGAGCAAGCACTACTGGTAACATATATGGAATTTATGACATGGTAGGAGGAAGAACAGAATTTGTAATGGCAAACTACAATAATTCATTAGCTTCATCAGGATTTACTATAGATTTCTTTACAACAGAAGCAAATAAAAAATATTATGATACTTATACACCTGATAAAACCTACATATTAGGAGATGCGACAGAAGAAACAAAGAATTGGTATAACGATGCATCAGGAATTTTTGATACAGATAGTCCATTTTTAACAAGAGGAGGGGTAGCAACTGATGGAACAGGGGCAGGAATATTTAGTTATAAAATCTCTGATGGTGCAGCAAGTGAATCAAATAGTATTAGAATTGTTGCTATTTTATAATTCATTAAAAAAATTTAAGAATGTTTTTCAGTATTCTTAAATTTTTATTTTATGTTTTTTAACTTTTCATATATTTCTTTTAAAGTTTTTTCGTTCTTATTATTTTGGGCTTGATAATATTCCTTTCCAACTAATTTATCAGGTAAATATTGCTGTTTTACATAATGATTAGGGTAATTATGGGGATATTTATAATCTGTTGAATTTGTTTTAATATGATTTGGTACATTTCCAGTATTTCCATTTCTAATGTCATTTAATGCTTTATCAAGCGCAAGATATGCAGAATTACTTTTTGGTGATAAGGCCATTTCTATCACAATAACACTTAAAGGAATCCTTGCTTCGGGAAGCCCTAATCGTTCTACACTATGAATTACTGCATTTACCTTAGGTCCAATTGATGGGTTAGCAAGACCTATGTCTTCATAAGCAATTACATTTAATCTTCTACAAATACTATCTAAATCTTCTCCCTCAATTAATCTTGCTAAATAATGTAGTGAGGCATTTACATCACTACCTCTAATAGATTTTTGTAAAGCACTTAAAACATCATAATGTCCATCCTCACTAGCATCATGAAAAAATATTGGTTTAGCATTCATTTCTTTTAAAAAAGAAATTGTAATTTTTTTATCATTTGAAGCATAATAGGCAGTTTCTAAAAGATTATAAGCATATCTTAAATCCCCTGAAGCTAAATTTACAATTGTCTCCTTAGCTTTTTTATCTATTTTAATATCTTTTAATATTTTAGATTTAACAGCTCTATTTAAAGCCTCGTAAATATCCTCATCAGTATGCTCTTTTAATTCAAATATTTGACATCTACTTCTAATCGCAGGATTAATTTTATGATATGGATTAGCAGTAGTCATCCCTATTAAAATAATAGTTCCGGCTTCTAAATGAGGCAAAAGTATATCTTGCTTATCTTTATTTAATCTATGAATTTCATCTACAATTAAAAGAATAGTTCCATACATTTTTGCTTCTTCTATGACTATATCAAAATCTTTTTTTGAATTAATAACCGCATTTAAAATTCTATAATTCATTGCAATTTCATTAGCGATTGCTAAAGCAATACTTGTTTTACCAGTACCTGGTTTCCCATATAAAATCATTGATACAATTTTTTTATTTTTAACTAGATTACTTAAAATTTTACCCTCACCAATTAAATGTTTTTGTCCGATAATCTCATTTAATTTACTAGGTCTTAATTTAAGTGCTAAATTATCCATATTACCACTTCCAAGTATTTAATATTTTATCATTAAAATTTATAGATGTAAATTAAATAATATGTGAAATTGTGGTTTATATAAATTAATTGTTGACACATAAATAACATTAACATATAATTAAATGGTTGAATTATTTTTAAATTTAACTATTGGAAGTGAAATTATGGATACTACCTCAATAATGCTAAAGGAATTAAAAGTTTTAAATGATGTTATTAAAAAAAATAATGTCATAAATGAAAACCCTATTAAAATTATAGTTTTAGATTATTTATCTAAAAATAAAGATGGGTTATCTCCATCTAAATTAGGAAATATCTTATCTATTTCTAGGCCTCTTATGACTTCAATTTTGAATAGTTTAGAAAATGAAAAATATATTACTAGAACTATTGATGATAGGGATAAAAGAATGTTTATTTTAAAAATTACTAATTCTGGAATTAAATTTTTAGATAAAGCTAAAAAAATAAGGTATCAAAAAATAGAAAATTTAATTTCAAGACTTGGAAAAACTGATACTGAAGAACTTATAAGATTGATTCAAAAATGTACAACTATTTTGAAAGGAGAAGAATAATGTTAAAGATATTTAAATATTTAAAAAGATATTGGTGGCAAATCTTATTAGTTATATTTTTTGTTGCTATACAAACATATACTGATTTGACTTTACCAGAGTTCATGTCAAAAATTGTAGATAATGGAATTATAAAACAAGATACTTCATATATAATTAATACTGGTCTTAAAATGCTTCTTTTGGCGTTCTTTGGAGTAATTGCTACTATTTTGGTTGGGTATTTTGCTTCTAGAATAGCAGCTGGAACTGCCAAAACTTTAAGAAAAAATGTATTTGAAAGTGTATCAAATTTTTCATCGGAAGAAATTAATAAATTTTCTCAAGCATCATTAATAACAAGAACTACTAACGATGTTCAACAAGTACAAATGGCAATTTTTATGATATTAAGAATGATGATTTCAGCTCCTATAATTGGTATCGGGGGAGTAACTAAAGTTATTAAAAATAGTCCGTCATTAACTTGGATAATTGCAGTATCAGTAGCGCTATTATTTATGGTTATAGTAATTCTTTTTTCAATTGCAATGCCTAAATTTAAAATATTTCAAACATTAGTAGATAAATTAAATTTAATAACTAGAGAAAATCTTACTGGGCTTAGAGTAATAAAAGCATTTAATAATGAAGAACACCAAGAACAAAAATTTGATATTGCAAACAAAAACTTAACTAAAATAAACTTATTTGTTAATAATGTAATGATTATCTTACAACCAGCAACAATGCTTATTATGAATGTAACTACAATAGCTGTTATTTGGTTTGGTTCACATTTTGTAGATACAGGTTCACTACAAATTGGAGCTATGATGGCATTTATTCAATATGCAATGCAAATAATGATTTCATTTATGATGCTTTCTGCACTTTTTGTTATGATACCAAGAGCAAGTATTTCTGCAAATCGTATTATTGAAGTTATAAATACCAAACCTAAAATTAAAGACAAAGAACAAACTAAAACACTAGTAGAAAAAGAAAGAGGAAAAGTAGAATTTAAAAATGTTTCTTTTGCATATCCTGATGCAGATGAAGCAGTGTTAACTGATATTTCATTTACTGCTAATCCTGGAGAAACTACTGCATTTATTGGTTCAACAGGTAGTGGTAAGTCTACTTTAATTAATTTAATACCAAGATTTTATGATGTAACTGATGGAGAAATCATTGTAAGTGGTGTTAATGTAAAAGATTATAAACAAGAAGAATTAAGAAAACATATTGGTTATGTACCACAAAAAGGGGTTTTATTTACTGGAACAATTAAAAGCAATATTAAATATGGTAACGAAAAACTAACAAAAGAAGAATTACAAGAAGTAGCACGTGTATCACAATCTTTGGATTTTATCAATGAAAAAGAAAATAAATTTAATACAAAAATTTCTCAAGGTGGTAAAAATGTAAGTGGCGGTCAAAAACAAAGATTATCAATTGCTCGTGCTTTAGCTATAAAACCAGATATATTTATTTTTGATGATAGCTTTTCAGCTCTTGACTTTAAAACAGATAAAATTTTAAGAAAAGAACTTAAAAAATATACAAATAAAGCTACTGTTCTTATAGTTGCACAAAGAATAAGTACCATTATGAATGCAGATAAAATAGTAGTATTAGACCAAGGAAAAATAGTAGGAATTGGAAAACATAAAGAATTATTAAAAAATTGTGAAATATACAAAGAAATTGCACTTTCACAATTATCTAAGGAGGAATTATAATGCATGGACCAGGTGGAAGAGTAGTAAGTAACAAAGCAAAAAATGTTAAGAAAACCTCTAAACAGCTATTTAAATATTTAAAGCCATATATAGTTCCAATTATTTTCGTTATAATTTTTTCTATAGGATCTACAGTATTAGCAATTTCAGGACCAAAAATTTTAGGTAAGGCAACTACAAAATTATTTGAAGGTTTAATGTATAAAAAAATGAGTCCATTAGGATTTATAGATTTTGATGCAATTTTCAATATATTAGCATGGTTACTTCTTATATATGTAATGAGTGCTCTCTTAAAATATATTCAAGAAATAATTATGAATAAAGTATCACAAAAAATTTCATATAGATTAAGAGATGAAATTAATAAAAAAATTAATAAACTTCCTTTAAAATATTTTGATAAAAATCAATATGGTGATGTACTAAGTAGAGTAACTAATGACGTTGATACAATAAGTAATAATTTAGAACAAACTTTATCAAATTTTGTATCGTCAATTATTACTATTATTGGTGTACTAATAATGATGGTAAGTATTTCAGGAATAATGACTTTAGTATCAATTTTAACATTACCAATTGCATTTGTTTTAGTTATTTTAATAGTTTCTAAATCACAAAAATATTTTAAAGCTCAACAAGAAGTATTAGGAGACTTAAATGGACATATTGAAGAATCTTATGGTTCACATGAGGTTATTAAAGCTTTTAACGCTTCAGATAAAACTGTAGAAAAATTTAATAGATATAACAACAAATTATATAACTCTGCATGGAAAAGCCAATTTTTAGCTGGACTTATGATGCCAATTTTATCTTTTGTAGGTAATTTAGGATACGTTGGAGTAAGTGTTTTAGGTGGTTATTTAGCAATTGATGGTAAAATTCAAATTGGAGATATTCAAGCTTTTTTACAATATGTAAGACAATTTAATCAACCAATAATGCAAACTAGTCAAATTGCAAATGTCTTCCAATCAGTAATGGCTGCTAGTGAAAGAGTATTTGAATTTTTAGAAGAAAAAGAAGAATTAAAAGATAGTGAAGATGCAATTGTGTTAGATAATTTAAAAGGATCAGTAGAATTTGATAATGTTAAATTTGGATATAATGAAGATAAAATTATAATTAATAATTTTAATGCTAAAATTAAACCAGGACAAAAAGTAGCAATAGTAGGTCCAACTGGAGCTGGTAAAACTACAATTGTAAATCTATTAATGAGATTTTATGAATTAAATAGTGGGTCTATTAAAATTGATGGTATAGATATTACAAAACTTAAAAAGAGTAGTTTAAGAAGCACCTTAGGAATGGTTTTACAAGATACGTGGTTATTTAGTGGCACTATAAAGGATAATATTGCCTTTGGTAAATTGGATGCAACTGATGAAGAAATAATTAAAGCTTCTAAAGAAGCTGATGCAGATCATTTTATTCATACACTACCAGACGGTTATAATTTAGAAATTAATGAAGAAGGTTCAAATATTTCTTCTGGACAAAAACAACTTTTAACTATTGCACGTGCTTTCTTAGCTAATCCAGGAATTTTAATTCTTGATGAAGCTACAAGTAATGTTGATACTAGAACGGAAGTTTTAATACAACAAGCAATGGAAAGATTGATGAGAGGAAGAACTTCTTTCATTATTGCCCATAGACTTTCTACTATAAGAGATGCAGATTTAATCTTAGTTATGGATAAAGGAAATATAGTAGAACAAGGAAATCATGAAACTTTATTAAAGAAAAAAGGATTTTACTATAATTTATACAATAGTCAATTTGAAACAGAAGATATATAAAAACTATAGGTTTAAAAACTTATAGTTTTTTTAAAATCTACGTATTGTAAGTGTTTCTACTTACATTGACATTTTGTTTTTTTTTTAATATAATTAAAACGGTAAAGGCTGGTGAGATGTGTGTACAAAGATAAAATAATTTTAAATCCCAAAGAAATTTTAGAAAAAGAATTTAAAATTGATGCAAGAGGATATAGAATGCAAGAGGTTGATAAATTTCTTGATGTGGTTATAGGGGATTATAATGAATTATTTAATACTATTGATCGCCTTGAAGATGAAAAAGAACAACTTTTAAACGATATTATGAGGTTAAAACAAGAAATAAGAACTATTAAAACTAATTTAGAAGTTGCAAAAGGAAAAGGGGAAAGAGAAGTTACCAATGTTGATATAATACGTAGAATTTCTCAACTTGAAAAATACGTATATGGTGTAAAAAATAACGAAGAATAAAATAATCTTTAGACAAACGCTGCATAATATTATGTAGAGGAAAGTCCATGCTCGCACTATCCTGAGATGGTAGTAGTGTTCGTGCATAGGGAAAAAATAACCTATGGTAGATTTAATATAATCTAACGGCTCTTCAATTACCTAATTCTTATGATATGGTATAGAAGTGTAAAAGTGCCAAAGAGACGATACCTTTAGAAATAAAGGGAGTGGAACGTGGTAAACCCCGCGAGCGAGAAACCCAAATTTTGGTAGGGGAGTTCTTTATTTGGAAAATGAACCGATAAAGGAATTGAGTAATCAATAGATAAATGTTTGTCACCTATTTAGGTACAGAACATGGCTTATTAAGATTATTTATTTTGTTATGTTATTGTGAATAGAGGTGTCATTTTGAACGAGATTGGTGAGAAGCTTAGAGAAGCTAGAGAAAGTCATGGTGTTTCAATTGAAGAAGCAGCAGAGGACTTAAAAATTAGACCATCCCAATTAAAAAATTTAGAAGAAGGTAATATAAAAGAATTTAAAGATATATTTTACGTAAAGTTTTTTGTAAGAGATTATGCAAAATATCTAGGTCTTGATGGAGATAAACTTTTAGATGACTTCAACGAATTTTTGTTTGATTATACTTCAAGAATTCCTTTAGATAAAATAAAGGAAGCAAAGGAAAATAAGAAAATAGAAAAAAAAGAAGTTAAAAAGATAGCTTCTCCATATACAATGCCTCAGAAAAAAAACTTTTTCTTATCTCCAAAAATAATCTATGTTATTATTGCATTAATAATAATTATTATTGGATACCTAGTAGTAAGCAGTTTTAAAAGTGATGATTTTATTGATGGTAATACTGTCTATCAATATAATATTTAATAGAATGGGTGGCTTTTTATGAAAATGAATTTACCAAATAAATTAACAATATTTAGAATATTTATAACCTTGGTTATAATATTTATATTATTATTTCCATTTTATAATATAAATATTAGTTTTCCAAAATATACAATTGATGGAACAATTTTAATTGATAGTAAATATATAATATCAGGTATATTATTTATTATTGCTTCACTAACAGACTTTTTAGATGGATATATAGCTAGAAGTAGAAATTTAGTTACTGATGAAGGTAAGATGTTAGATGCAATTGCTGATAAAATATTAGTTAACTCAGTACTTATTATTTTGAGTGCGCAAGGGTTTATTCATCCTATTATTCCAGTAATTATTATAATGAGAGATTCAGCGGTAAATTCAATCAAAATGTTAGCAGGAAACAAAGGAAAAGTAGTAGCAGCAATTAATACTGGAAAATGGAAAACTGCTTGTTTAATGGTTGGTACAATACTTACTTTATTCTATAATTTACCTTTTGAGTTATGGAATTTACATATTTCAGATGTATTACTTATTATAGCAACTGTATTATCTATAATATCTGGAATACAATATTATTTACAAAATAAAAAAATAATTTTTAAAGAAAAAAACAATTAGTAAAATAATGTAAGCAAATCTTTGATTTCTGTTTAAATGATTTGCTTTTTTTGTTAAAAATTACCTTACAGATTCTCACGAACAAATGTTTGAAAAACTCTTGACAATTATTTTTAATCTTATTATAATTATATTGTGAATGAAAGTTAGGAGAAGATATTATGGTTAAACAAGCATCTAAAGATAAAACATTAGATCAAGTATTATTAGATATTGAAAAGCAATTTGGAAAAGGTTCAGTAATGAAGTTAGGGGAAAATGAACATAGAGAAATAGATGTTTGTTCATCAGGATCTTTAACTTTGGATATAGCGCTTGGTGTTGGAGGATATCCTAAAGGAAGAATAATAGAAATTTTTGGACCAGAATCAAGTGGGAAAACTACTTTCGCTTTACATGCGATTGCAGAAATTCAAAAACAAGGTGGGAGAGCAGCATTTATTGATGCAGAACATGCTTTAGATCCAGTGTATGCTAAAAATTTAGGAGTAAATATAAATGAACTTTTATTATCTCAACCAGATACCGGAGAACAAGCGTTAGAAATTTGTGAAGCATTGGTAAGAAGTGAAGCAATTAGTATTATTGTAATCGATTCAGTAGCCGCATTGGTTCCTCAAGCTGAAATTGAAGGTGAAATGGGGGATTCACATGTAGGACTTCAGGCAAGATTAATGAGTCAAGCATTAAGAAAATTATCGGGAACAATTAATAAGACAAATACTATAGCTATATTTATAAATCAATTAAGAGAAAAGGTTGGAGTAATGTTTGGAAATCCTGAAACAACTCCTGGAGGTAGAGCTCTTAAATTTTATTCGTCTGTTAGACTTGATGTGAGAAGAGCAGAACAAATAAAACAAGGTACTGAGGTAATTGGTAATAGGACTAATGTAAAAGTAGTAAAAAATAAAGTGGCACCACCATTTAAAATTGCTGAAGTAGAAATTATGTATGGGGAAGGGGTTTCCAAAGAAGGGGAACTAATTGATTTAGCTTCTAATATTGATATATTAGAAAAATCTGGAGCTTGGTATTCATATAAAGGTGAAAAAATAGGACAAGGTAAGGAAAATGTTAAAGCTTTCTTAAAACAACACCCAGATATAATGAGAGAACTAGATACTAAAGTAAGACAACATTATGGTTTTATCAAAGATAAAAATTCAAGTACTAAAAAAGATAAGTAGTGTTTCTAACACTTCTTTTCATTTTTAGGTATGTGATATTGAATACTTTTTAAAGTTGTAATATAATACATTATGACTGGAGGAATTACAAGTGCAAGAACTAGTCATTGATAAAAAAGAAGAATTAGTTATGAAACTGCTTCATTATTTCATTACAGAACAAGGTTACAACCCAATTGTTTTACATGGCGCGAAAGATGAAATATGGTTAGAAAATTTAGATAGTGATTATAAAATAGTACGTATTGTATCAAATTACATTCATAATATGGAACAATATGACTATGATGCTTATAAGACTAAACAAATTATTAAACAAATCAAAAAGAAAACACTTTCTTTTAATATTGATACATTAAATATATATACTGATTTAGGAGAAAATGTTAAATTAGAATCATTTGACCATATTGATTGCGTTTATTTAAACTCAGAAAATGATATTGATAAATATGATATTTTGAAAGAGTATTTTCCAACGTTAAAGAAAAATCTAAATATGAAAGAAAAGGGAATAAATTTGTTTGCTAAAATTACTGGAGATATTAATAAATCAAATGCTAAAAAAGCTAAAGCTTCTGAAGATATCTTTAGAATGAAAAAGCCAATTATAACATATATTTTAATTGCTTTGAATATAATTATATATATTATTTCTTCAGTAATAGGTCACAATGAATTTATAACAATGTTTGGGTTAGAACCTCATTATGTTTTAGCTGGACAATATTATAGAATTATTACCTGTATGTTTTTACATGCTAATTTATTACATTTAATTTTTAATATGTACGCTTTATATATAATAGGTAGTCAAATAGAAAGTTTCTTTAACAAATATAAGTATTTAGCAATCTATTTATTTAGTGGAATAGTAGGGGCTTTAATGTCTTTAATATTTACTAAATCTTGGAGTGTCGGAGCAAGTGGTGCGATTTTTGGTTTAATGGGCGCAATGCTTTATTTTGGTTATCATTATAGATTATATCTAGGTACTGTTATTAAATCACAAATAATTCCAGTAATTTTAATAAATTTACTTATAGGTTTTACCTCTCCAGGAATTGACAATGCTGCTCATATTGGTGGTTTAATTGGAGGCGTTATTGCTTCAATGATTGTAGGAGTTAAAGGAAAAGATAGTACTTCAGATAGAATCAATGGAATAATTATAGGAGTAATATTTATAGCCTTTTTGATATATCTTGCTTTTACATATACTCATTAAAAAAACATGAATAATACTTTATTTATGTTTTTTTATTTGATATACTATGGTTGGTGATAAAATTGAAAAAGACAAAAAATATCCTAATTATTACAATTATAGCCTTTGCTGTAATTGCTATAGATCAACTATCAAAATGGTTAGTTACAATTTCAGTAGAATACAATGAATCTTATGAAGTAATTCATAACTTCTTTTCTATAACAAACACTCATAATTATGGTGCGGCATGGAGTATGTTTTGGGAAAAACAAATTCCCATTGTCATCATTTCAGTTATTGCGCTTATCTTTATATTATTTTTAATGTTTAGAGAAAAAAAACTTACCGCACTTAAAAATATATATTACGGACTATTAACAGGAGGTATTATTGGCAACTTAATTGATAGATTGGTATTAGGATATGTAATTGATTTCTTAGATTTCACTTTCTTTGGATATGAATATCCAATATTTAATATTAGTGATGTATTTATAATTGTAAGTATTTTATTAATTTGCATAGAATGTTTTATACCCAAAAAATACAAAGTTAAAGATGTAAATAACGAAGAAGTAGAAGTGTTAGATTTAGATGAATAATTTTATTATTAATGAAAATAGTGAAAATTTAAGAATAGATCAATTTTTAACTCAAAATACCGAGTATTCTAGAAGTAAAATTAATAAAATGATAAAAGAAGGTTTAATATTAGTTAATAATAAAAAAGTAAAAGCAAGTTATATAACAAGATTAAATGATGAAATTTCTATTGTAGGTGAATTAAAAGTTACTGAGTCTTTAAAAGGTGAGAATATTCCACTTGATATAGTTTATGAAGATAATGATGTAATAATAGTTAATAAACCATCTTCTATGGTAGTACATCCCGCAAATGGTAACTATAGCGGAACGCTTGTAAATGCTTTGATAAATCATACTAAATATTTAAGTAATAATGACGATAGACCAGGTATTGTACATAGAATTGATAAAGATACCTCAGGACTTTTAATGGTAGCGAAAAATGATAAAGCTCATACATGTTTATCTGAACAATTAAGTAAACACGAGATTACTAGAAAATATCTTGCACTTGTCTGGGGAATTATAAACCATGATACTGGGACAATTGATGCGCCAATAGGAAGAGATAAAAAAGATAGACAAAAAATGGCAGTAACTGATGAAAATAGTAAAGAAGCAATTACACATTTTAAGGTATTAGAAAGATATAAGAATGCTACTTTAATAGAATTAAAACTTGATACTGGAAGAACTCATCAAATAAGAGTACATTTAAATTATATAGGTCATCCATTAGTAAATGATCCAGTATATGGTCATAGAAAAATAATTAATGATTTTGGACAAATGTTACATGCTAAAACTATTGGATTTATTCATCCAACAAGTAAAAAATATATGGAATTTAGTGTGCAACCTCCAGAAGAATTTAATCAAATTTTAGAACAATTTAAAACACAGTAATATCTAACTGTGTTTTATTTATTATACAATCTATAAAAATTAATAGATGGTTTATTCATAAACCTAAAAGGATAAGTAGTAGTTCCAATTCCAGAAGACACGTAAAGTTTAGTATTATTAACTTTATAATATTCATTAGGATATTTAATAGCGCCATTTATTTTACCAAGAGGACCGATAATAGGAAGCCTTATTTGTCCCCCATGAGAATGGCCAGATAATACCATTGATACATTATCATTAATATTTAATAATTCATCAATATTGTCAGGTTCATGCATCATAATAATTGAAAAAATATCTTTGTTAACATTTTCTTGTTTAAAATAATCTAAAGTTTTCTCAAAATCTAACTCACTTTTAATACTACTACTTAACCCTCCTAAATAAATGTAGTCGTTAATATCATTATAAATTAAATCATAAGAATTTTCTAAAATAGTAAAATCACTATTTTCCATTATTTCTAAAAAAGAATCAGAACTATAATCATGATTACCCTTAATAGCGTATTTACCATTTTTGGCGTTTATTTTATTTAATAAACTAGTTAGTTCAGTTATTAATTTATCAGTAATATCAGTATCTTTATCAATGAGATCGCCAGTAAATAACACTAAATCTGGATTAATTAAATTTATTTTATCAACAATTTTTTTTAATGCATGCTTATCAGTTGTTTTTCCATAATGTACATCTGAAAAATGTATAATTTTAAACCCATAAAAAGAATCAGGTAAAGTGTTATTAACTATTTTATACTCTTTAACTTTTAGTCCACTAGTACTTATGAATCTAGACCATAACACTATTAATCCTAAAGTAATTAATAATATTAGGAATATATAAAGAATAACTTTAAATTTATTAACTTTATATCTATCAACTCTTTTTTCTTCCATATTACATCACCGTTAAGATTTGTATTAATAACATTACAGTATTGTGTAAAATGTGAACAATTACTGAACACCAAATATTATCAGTTTTGGCATATATATATGCAAAACATACTCCTAGTGAACTATAAGGAATAATATAAAGTAGTTCTAATGGATTAGTTAAAGAAGGAATTACATGTAGTGATCCAAAAATAATTCCAGAACCAAGTATATATAATAACTTATTTTTAAATACATCTTTTAAAGCTTTTCTAAAAACTAATTCTTCTTCTAAAGGTCCAATAAAAGCTGCACTAATAAAAATATAAACTGGTAAAGAAGCAAATAATATTCTTATTTCTTGTTCATTAGTCGCAATTGGTAATCTAAAAAACAATTGTATAAATAAGTTAGAAAACATCATGACTATTATTCCAATAATATAAGCAGGAACAATAACTTCTAAATATTGTCTAAAGTTTCCTTTAATTTTTTTAAAGTCATCTTTAAAAGTTTTCCTGTATATTATTACAAGAATAGTAGGTAAAACTAAAGAAACTATTAACCCTCCAATCTGTCTTCCAACATTAGATAATTCATATAAATTTATACCAAATAAACCAAGTAAAAATAAAATAATTTTATTGGAAACAAAAAAAGAAATAAAAACTAAAATTCCAGTGATCATTTTTTTGTCATGTAAAAAAGTACTAACTTTATCTTTAATGTTCATTTTATACACATCCTTCAAATTAATTATAACATATCAAAATCAAATTATCTTAATAATAACTTTATAAAGTAAATTATTATGTAGTAAACTGTAAATAAATAAAAAAAGATATACAAATATTATAATTTGTGTTAAAATAGTTACGTCAAGGAGTGGGATTTCCCACTCTTTAAAAATAAATGGAGGTATTTATGGATATAACAAGTACAGTAGAAAAATTAATTTGTGAACCCTTAAAAGAAGTAGGAATTAAAATTTTTAAAATAGAATACGTTAAAGAGTCAGGAAATTATTTTCTAAGAGTTATTATTGATAAAGATGGTGGCGTAGATTTAGATACTTGTATTGAAGCAACTAATATTATAAATCCGATAATAGATAGTAATAATTTAGAAATTGATAACTATATTTTAGATGTATGTTCAAAAGGAGGTAATTAAAATGGATAAAAAAGCATTTATTAAAGCATTAGATAACTTATCAGAAGAAAAGAATATATCTAAAGATACAATATATGAAGCAATGGAATTAGCGCTTACTACTGCTTATAAAAAAAATTTTAACTCACTTACTAATGTAAGGATTGAGATAAATAAAGATACTGGAGATATTAAAGTATTTAGCGTATATACAGTGGTAGATGATGAAGATGAAAATTTTGATCCAGATACACAAATTTTATTAGAAGAAGCAAAAAAACAAATTAAAGATATAAAAATAGGAGAAACAATAGAAGAAGAAGTTACTCCAAAAGATTTTGGGAGAGTTGCTGCAGCAACTGCTAAACAAGTAATCATCCAAAAAGTAAAAGAAGCGGAAAAAGAAAGTTTATTTAATGAATACAAAGATAAAGAAGATGAATTAGTGGTTGGTATAGTATCTATGGAAGATGAAAAAAATTATCTTATAGATCTAGGTAGAACAATGGGTATATTACCAAAAACTGAATTAATTGGTAATGAAAAAATTGAAATGGGTTCTTCAATCAAAGTTTATATTTCAAAAGTAAATACTTCACAAAAATCAATTTCTGTACTTTTGTCAAGAAAACACTATAATTTTGTAAAACGCTTATTTGAACTAGAAATTCCAGAACTTTCAGATGGAACTGTTATGATTTATGGGGTAGCTAGACTTGCGGGTGAAAGAAGTAAAGTAGCTATTTATTCTACTAACGAAAAAGTAGATGCAATTGGAGCTTGTATTGGTGAAAAAGGAAGTAGAATAGCTAATATTATAAAAGAGTTAAATGGAGAAAAAATTGATCTAGTATTATATGATAAAGATCCACAAGTATTTATTCAAAATGCTTTAGCGCCTGCTAAGGATGTAAGTGTAATGGTTACTGATGAAAAGAAACAAGAATGTATTGCAGTAGTAGATGACGAAAATTTATCTTTAGCTATTGGAAAAAAAGGACAAAATGTAATTTTAGCAAGTCGTTTAACACATTATAAAATTGACGTTAAAACTAAAGAACAATTAAATGAAGAAGGTATAAATATAAAATAAAAGGAGGTTAGTACTTATGAAAGAAAGAAAAATTCCTAAAAGAACGTGTGTTGTTACAAACGAGCAATATCCAAAATGGGAGTTAATTAGAGTACTAAGAACACCTGAGAATGAGGTCAAGATTGATGATGAAAGAGGAAAATCAAATGGCCATGGAGCTTATTTAAAAAAGGATATAGAAGTAATTGAAAAAGCTAGAAAAAGTAAAGTTTTAGAGAAAAAATTAGAACTAAAAGTTCCGGATAGAATTTATGATGAACTAATTTCCATTGTAAACAACAAATAGAAAGAGGTGATATTTATGATGAGTGTATTAGAATATGCATTAGATGTAAATAAAAGTGTAGGAGAAGTTATTAAAAAATTAAATTATCTTGGATTTGATATCACAAATGAAAATGATGAATTAACAGATGAAATGATAATTGAACTTGATAACGAATTTCAAAATGATGCAGTAGAAGAAGCTATGGAAGAAGATTTAGAGATAGAAGCTTCTAAAATTGCTGAAAAAGAAAATATTGATATTGATAACACTATCAAAAAACAAAAATTAAAAAAGAAAGATACTAAAACTAATAAAGAAGAGTATTCTAAATTAAAAAAGAATATGTATAAACATAAAGAAAAACTTACTTCAAATACTAATTCAGATGAAAATATTATTATTTATAAAGAAGGAATGACAGTAGGTGAACTTGCAAAAGCATTAGAAGTAAATCCTACCGAAATTATGAAAAAATTAATCAATTTAGGATTAATGGTTAGTATAAATAATTCTATTGATTATGATACTGCTGAACTAGTTGCTTTAGAATACAATAAAGAATTAAAGAGTGAAGAAAAGAGTGACATTTCAAATTTTGAACAATTTGAAATAGTAGATGATCCTAAAGATTTAAAAGAAAGACCACCTGTTGTTACAATTATGGGACATGTTGACCATGGTAAGACTACTCTTTTAGATACTATTAGAAATGCTAATGTAGTAGAAGGGGAAGCAGGAGGAATTACTCAACATATTGGAGCTTACCAAGTTATGCATAACAATAAAAAAATTACATTTATTGATACTCCAGGACATGCTGCATTTACTGAAATGAGAGCACGCGGGGCGTCTGTTACTGATATTGTTATTGTAATAGTAGCCGCAGATGACGGAGTAATGCCACAAACTAAAGAAGCGGTAGATCATGCAAAAGCTGCTAATGTACCTATTATTGTAGCAGTTAATAAAATAGATAAACCAGAAGCAAATGTTGAAAGAGTTATGACTGGACTTACTGAATGCGGTCTTACTCCTGAAGAATGGGGCGGAGATACCATATTTGTTAAAATCTCAGCTAAAACTGGTGAAGGCATTGATGAATTATTAGAAAATATTCTTTTAATAAGCGAAATGCAAGAATTAAAAGCTAACCCATTTAGATATGCAATTGGATCAGTTATCGAGTCACGTCTTGATAAAAATGTAGGAAGTGTAGTAACTCTTTTAATTCAAAATGGTACTTTACGTATTGGAGATCCAATTGTTGTAGGAACTACTTTTGGTAAAGTAAGAACTTTAAAAAATGATAAAAATCAAGATTTAGTAGAAGCAAGTCCATCTACCCCAGTTACTATTACTGGTCTTAATGGTGTACCAGCTGCTGGTGATAAATTTATGGCTTTTGAAACTGAAAAAGAAGCTAGAAATGTAGCTTCTCAAAGAGTTTTACACGAAAAAGAAAAGGAAAATAAGAAAAAAACTGTTTCTTTAGATGATTTATTTAGTAAAATTCAAAGCGGAACTAAAGAAATAAATATAGTATTAAAAGCAGATGTTAAAGGTAGTGAAGAAGCAGTTAAAAACTCTCTTCAAAAAATAGATGTTGAGGGAGTTAAAATTAATGTTATAAGAAGTGGCGTTGGAACTATTACTGAAAGTGATGTAGTTTTAGCGAATGCTAGTGATGCAATTATTATTGGATTTAATGTTAGACCAAGCGCTAAAACTAAAGAAGTTGCTAAAGAATACGATGTAGATATAAGATTATATAATATCATTTATAAAGTAGTAGAAGAAATGGAATCAGCTATGAAAGGTATGCTTGATCCAGAATATGAAGAACATATTTTAGGACATGCAGAAATTAGAAAAATATTTAAATTTTCAAAAGTAGGAAATATTGCTGGTAGTTATGTAACAGATGGAGTTATTAAGCAAAGTTCAAAAGCGCGTCTTATAAGAGATGGGATTGTAGTGTATGAAGGAAGTATTGCTTCTATTCAAAGAGGAAAAGATCAAGCAAAAGAAGTTAAACAAGGATTTGAATGTGGAATAACTTTAGAAAACTACAATGATATTAAAGAAAATGATATAATTGAAAGTTATGAAAATGTAGAAATTAAAAGGTGATATATATGAGTATAAAATCTGAAAAATTATCACATGCATTTGTAGAAGAAATAGGTAAAATAATTAGCGAGGAAGTTAAAGATAAAAAAATAGGTTTCGTAACAATTACAAGTGCTAATGTAACTAGTGATTTAAGTTATGCTAAAATATATTTTACCAGTTTAGGCACTAGTAAAGAAGAAGCTACAAAAGCTTTAAATAGAGCAAGTGGATTTATTAAAATAGAATTATCTAAAAGAATAGATATAAGGAAAATGCCAGAAATGGAATTTATTTATGATGATTCTATTGAATATGGAAATAAAATAGAAAAAATAATTGATGAAATACATAAAAAGGAAGTATAAAAAATATTTCTTCTTTATTTTTTTTAATATTAAATCTTTGTAAACCCAGTAATAGACTTAAATACTAATTTAGTGTATAATTATTTTGCATGATAAGGAAGTGAGATTATGTATTTAAAACAAATAAAAGCTGTTGGTTTTAAATCTTTTGCTGATCAAATAGATATAGATTTATCAACTGGGATTACCGGAATAGTAGGTCCTAACGGGAGTGGTAAAAGTAATGTAGTAGATGCCATACGTTGGGTACTTGGAGAACAATCAGTTAAGTCTTTACGTGGGGAAGGAGCTATGAGTGATATTATTTTTGCAGGTAGTGTAACTAGAAAACCTTCAAATTATGCTTCAGTAAATTTAATATTTAATAATGAAGATAAATACTTACCAATAGAATTTAACGAAGTTTCAATCAAAAGAGTACTTTATAAAGATGGAGAAAATGAATATTTTATAAATAATTCAAAATGTAGATTAAAAGATATAACTGATTTACTAATGGATAGTGGAATGGGTAAAGAATCTTTTAACATAATCTCTCAAGGCGAAATAGGTGAAATTTTAAGTAATAAGCCAGAAGATAGAAGAGTAATTTTTGAAGAAGCCGCAGGAGTATTAAAATACAAAAAACGTAAGGAAGAAGCAATAAGAAAATTAGAAAGAACTCATGAAAATTTATCTAGAGTTAACGATATAATTAGCGAACTAGAATTACAAGTAGAGCCTTTAAAAAGACAAAAAGAAACTGCAGAAACTTATCTTGTAAACAAAAAAGAATTAGAAAATATAGAAATTTCATTGATTACTCATGATATTAATGAAATAAATTATGAATATCAAAATAATAAAAATAAAATAGAAGAAATTAATAATGAGCTTGCTAAAATTTCTAGTGCTAATATACAAGAAGATATAGATTTAACAAGTAAAAAAATCAAATTAGGAGAATTAGATAAAGAAATATATAATATTAATCAATTATTAATAGAAATAAGTAGTGCAGTTGAAAAGTTAAATGGAGAAAAAAAATTAATTTTAGAAAGAGAAAAAAATAATACGACAGATATTAATAAACATTTAAAAATAGTAAATTTAGAAGAAGCTTTGTTAAAAAATCAAAAAGATATAGAAATATTAGATAAAGATATAGAAAATATAAATTATAAATTAGAAGAGGCTATTAAAAATATAAATTCTAATCAAGAAAAAATAAACCAAATTAAACTTTTTAAAGAAAAAATTATATCAGATTTAAATTCAAAAAATAGGTATGAAACTGAATTAAAATATAAAATAGAAATTCTTGAAAGAACTATTGAAACCGATAGTGCATTATCAAATAGTGTGAGAAATGTTTTAAATAGCCCTAAATTAATTGGAATAAAAGGAATAATTGGTAAATTAATTGAAACAGAAAAAAGTTATACGACAGCTATCAATATTGCTCTTGGTAAAGCTAGTGAATATATTGTAACAGATAATAGAAAAAGTGCTGAAAAAGCAATAGAATATTTAAAAAGTAATAGTTTAGGAAGAGCTACTTTTTTTCCATTAGACGTTATTCAAAAAAGAGAATTAGATAGTAATACTCTTGAAATATTAAATAACAGTTCAGGTTTTATTGATGTAGCTTCTAATTTATTAAAATATGATCCAATGTATAAAAATATAATTTTAAATCAATTAGGAAATGTTATAGTAGTAAGAAACTTAATAGATGCTAATATTATAAGTGATAAAATTAATCATAGATATAAAATAGTAACTCTTGATGGAGAACTAGTAAATGTTGGGGGTTCAATGACTGGTGGTAAATATAAAAATAAAAGCAATAATTTATTAAATCAAAAATATGAATTAGAAGATTTAAATAAAAAATTAGAAGAAACTATTTATGAAATAAAAGATATTGAAGAAAAAATTAATGAGTTTGATTATAATTTTAAACATTTAGAAGAAATAAATTATGTAAATAAAACTAAAAAAATAGAAATGGAAGAAACAGTAAAAGCTAAATATAAAAATATAGAAGCTTTAAAAACTGACCAAGAAGATCTAAAAAAAGAAATCAGCCAATATGATAGTAATTTAGAAGTAGAACATAAAAATATTATGAATAAATATTATGAACAAGTAAAAAGAAAAGAAGAATATGAACAAAAATTAGATTTATTAAATGAAAATAAAAAAGACTTACAAGTTTTAATAGCTGATATGGAGATTTCTATTAAAAAAAGTAATAATAGTTTTAATAAACTACAAACTGAATTAAAAAATATGGAAATTAAAGTAAATCAAGCTGATATCAAATTAGATAATTTACTTAATATTTTAAATGAAGAATATTCTTTAACTTTTGAAAGGGCTAAAGAAAAATATATTTTAGAAATAGATGAAAATGAAGCTAGATTAAAAGTATCAGATTTAAAATCTAAAATTAAAAATTTAGGTGTTGTAAACTTATTGGCAATAGATGAATATGCCAAAGTAAGTGAAAGATTTGAGTTTTTGAATAATCAAAAACAAGATTTATTTAAAGCAGAAAATATTTTATTAGAGATAATAGATGAAATGGATAAAGTAATGAAAGAAAGGTTTATAGATACTTTTAAAAAAATAAAAGAAGAATTTTCATTAGTGTTTGCAAGTTTATTTGGTGGAGGAACTGCTACTCTTAGTCTTACTGAGCCGAATAATATTCTTGAAACTGGAATAGATATTACAGCTTGTCCTCCAGGTAAAAAATTATCTCATATTTCACTTTTATCAGGTGGTGAAAAAACTTTAACAGCTATAAGTCTTCTTTTTGCAATATTAAGAGTTAAAACAGTACCATTTTGTATACTAGATGAAGTAGAAGCTGCACTTGATGAAGCAAATGTAGATAGATTTGGAGAGTATGTAGCTACTTTAAAATCTAAAACTCAATTTATTATTATTACTCATAAGAAAAAAACTATGGAATATGTAGATTATTTGTATGGAATTACAATGCAAGAAAAGGGAATTAGTAAACTTGTAAGTGTTAAACTAGAGGATATTAAAGAATAATATAGATAATGAGGTAAAATTATGAAAAAAAGATTAAATAAAAAAGGATTTACATTAGTAGAACTATTAGCAGTAATAGTAGTATTAGCAATCATACTAGTAATAACGGTACCAATGGTATTAAATTCTATTTCTTCAACTAGACAAGATGCACTTAATGCTAGTGCTAAAAGTTTAGAAAAATACATAAGTGAACAACTTGGCTTAGGTGCAATAGGAAAAAACGAAATATTTAAAGGAGAAACAGAAACAATTGGTGGCACTAATTAAAGAGATCTAAAAATTGTATTTAATGGGCAAGGTGAATTATGCGATTCTACTCAACAGTTAGCAACAGATAGTGACGGGAATTTATATTGTTCTGGTTCGGCAACTGCATACACTATTGATAAATTAGTGACAAATACTAAAGAAAAGTTGGGATTAAATACAACGGATTACGACTTATTAACATCTACTATTATGTGGGAAAATGGGAACGTTAAAGTTTGTCTTAAAGGAAAAATTGATAGTGGAAAATTTAAAGGTTTAAAATCTGAAAATTGTTCATAAACGAATTGTTTAACTTAAAGCTACTAAAATAGTAGCTTTTAATTTACATTAAAGGCTTATTTTTAAATAAATTAATTGCATTAAACTTTAAAAAAAGTTATAATTATTTTGGTGATAAAATGTCTAAAAATGAAGAAAATATAATGGGATGTAATATAAAATATATCCAATGTGGTGTAGCTAATGGTAAAGAAGTGGTTTTACTGCATGGATGGGGACAAAATATAGAAATGATGATGCCTATTGCAAACGGTATAAAAGATAAGTATCATATTACTATAATTGATTTACCTGGATTTGGAGAGAGTGAAGAACCTAGTAACGAATTTACTCTTTATGATTATTATTTATGTATTAAAAAACTTTTAGAAAAATTAAAAGTTAAAAATCCTACTTTAGTAGGACATTCTTTTGGGGGAAGAATCTCAATAATTTATGCAGCTTTAGAAAAAAGTGAAAAGTTAGTACTCTTAAGTACACCATTTTTAAAAAAGATTAAGAAAGTAAGCACTAAAACCAAATTACTTAAATTGTTAAAAAAAGTCCCTGGATTAAGAGCCTTAGAAGAATTTGCTAAACAACACATGGGCTCTACTGACTATAGAAATGCCACACCTACTATGAGAAATATTTTAGTTAAAACTGTAAATGAAGATCTTACTAATTACGTTAAACAAATCAAAGCTTCAACTATCCTTATAGCAGGAGAATTTGATACCGCTGTCCCATTATATGAAATGCAAAAATATACCGAATATATAAGTGACTCAGCACTTATAGTCTATAATGGTTGTACTCATTATGCATATTTAGAAGATATAAATAGAACTAATTCAATAATTAAAAACTTTATCTAGGAGATGGTAATATGTTTAGTTTTACTATTACTTTAATTTTATGGCTAATACTTATAATAATTAGACTTAAAAAAAGTCTACACATGTTACAACAAAATGTTTACAATAGAGGTAATAGATATCTAAGATGGATTAAAAATAATTTTAAAAAAGTATTTCTATCAATTGATGTAATTTTAATTATATTTATTTTATTTACGTTAATATCTAAAAATATAATTATAAATACTATGGTATTTAATTTATTACTTTTAGTATGTATTATTAAAAATGTTAACGACCAACTAGAAGATAAGAAAAAAGAAAAAAAACCTTTAGTAGTTACTAATCGTATTAAAAGATTATTAATTACAATTACTATAATTTTAGTTATTCCTTTATTTTTTATAATCAAGAACTTTAATTTAGAATTTATTAATAATTACTATATTAGATTAATTTTACTAGAATATTTAATATATTTTTTACCTTTAGTTGCAAATATAATAAATGTCCCAGTAGAAAAATATGTATATTTTTCATTTAGAAGAAAGGCAGTTAATAAACTACGTAGTTTAAATAATCTTAAAGTAATTGGAATAACAGGTAGTTATGGAAAAACTAGTAGTAAAAATATTTTAGCAGATATTTTAAATGTAAAATATAATGCCTTACCAACTCCTAAAAATTTTAATACTCCTTTTGGACTTATTATGACAATAAATAATGATTTAGATAAATTTGACGATATTTTTATTGCGGAAATGGGAGCTTACAAAAGAGGAGAAATTAAACAATTATGTGATATAGTTAAACCTAAATATGGTATTTTAACCAAAATTGGAACCGCACATTTAGAAACTTTTGGTAGTGAAGAAAATATTAGAAAAACTAAATTTGAACTTATAGAATCATTACCTAGTGATGGGGTTGCAGTATTAAATATGGATGATGAAAAACAGGTAAGTTATAAAATTAAAAATAAAGTTAAAAAAATTTGGATTGCGATAGATAATGACAAAGCAGATTTTGTTGCTAAAAATATTAAAATGAATAATAAAGGTATGAGCTTTGATGTTGAAATTCAAGGAGAAATAGTAAATTTTCAAACAAAGCTATTAGGATTACCTAATGTATATAATATTTTAGCTGGAATTGCTTTAGGTAATTATTTTGGGATAAATAACGAGCAATTAAAAAGGGCGGTATTTAACGTTAAAAATACTGAACATAGATTAGAATTAAGAAAAAATGGAAATATTACTTATATAGATGATTCTTATAATTCTAATCCAGTAGGATCTAAGATGGCTTTAGATGTTTTAAATTTAATGCCTGGTAAAAAAATAGTAATGACTCCTGGAATGATTGAACTAGGCTCTAAGCAATATGAATTAAATAAAGAATTTGGTAAATTTATTGCAGATGTTTGTGATGAAGTTATCTTAGTGGGTGAAAAACAAACTATACCAATTCAAGATGGATTAAAAGAAAAAGGATATAATGATAAAAAAATACATATAACTAACGATGTAAAAGAAGGATTTAAAATAGCGGCAAGGATAAGTACAAAGGATACTTATGTGTTAATAGAAAATGACTTGCCGGATGCTTTTAATGAATAAAGGAGATGTAATTAATGATAAAAGTTGGTGTAATATTTGGGGGAGAAAGTGTTGAACACGAAGTTAGTATAATTTCAGGAGTTCAAGCTATTCAAAATTTAGATAAGACTAAATATGAAGCAGTACCAATCTATATTGCTAAAAATAGAGAAATGTATACAGGGGCTTTCTTAAAAGATATTGAAATATATAAAGATATGGACAACCTAAAAAGATATGCTAAAAATATTGTTATGTACGTTAAAGATAATAGAATAGTACTACAAAATAAAAAAGGCTTTAGAAGAATTGTAAATGAAATAGATATTGTTTTACCAGTAGTACATGGTACTAATGTAGAAGATGGTACTTTACAAGGATATCTTGATCTTTTAGGTATTCCTTATGTTGGAAGTCATGTTTATTCAGCAGCTGTAGGTCAAGATAAAGTATTTATGAAACAAATATTTGAAAGTGCGGGACTTCCAGTTCCTAAATATACTTGGTTTTTTGAAACAGAATATTTTGAAAATCAAGAAGCAATTATTAAAAATATAGAAAAAATAGGTTATCCCGTAATAATTAAACCTGCAAGGTTGGGAAGTAGTGTAGGAATTTCTAAAGCTAAAAATAAAGATGAATTAATAGAAGGAATAGAAGAAGCTATTAAATATGATGAAAAAATCTTAATAGAAGAAGTAATAGAAAATTTAAGTGAAGTTAACGCAAGTTCTCTAGGAGATTATAATTATTATCAAGTAAGTGAACTTGAAGAGGTAATGGGAAAAGATGAATTTTTAAGTTATAATGATAAATATATTGGAAATGGTAAAGGAAGTTCAAAAGGAATTAAAGGGATCTCAGTAGGAAGTAAAGGGATGGTTTCTACTAATAGAGTTATTCCAGCAAACATTGATAAAAAGTTAAAAGATGAAATTATCATTATGACTAAAGAAGCTTCTAGACTTTTAAATACAAGTGGAGTAGTTAGAATTGACTATTTGATAGACAAAAAGAAGAAAAAAGTTTATATTAATGAAGTAAATACAATACCTGGTTCTTTAGCATTCTATTTGTGGGAAGGACTTGGTATGAGTTATAGAGAATTACTTGATAATATAATTACTTTATCAATAAAAGAATACAAAAAAAGAATTAAAAGAACATATTCTTTTGAAAGTAATATATTACAAAATGCTTCTCTTAATGGAACTAAAGGAGTTAAAGGAATTAAATAATATGATTTTTAATGTCATATTATTTTTTTATTTCAAAAAAAGAAATTTGTTATAAAATATTATATTTTTGTAACAATTTGTTGACAATCGTTATTCTAAACTTTATAATAATAATCAATATTTCTTTTCTAGTATCATAAAATAATGTAGGTGTTCACACTCTACATTAGAATTAGTGTAGGAGGTGAGAATTTGTCTAAAAAAGAAGAAAGTAAAATTGAAAAAAAGAAGCCTACGAAAAAAACATCTAACACAAAAAATGGTACATCTAAGATTGTACAAAAAAAGCCACAAAAAATAGAAGTAAATAAAAAAGGAAATACCAGAAAAGAAGTAAAAAAAGAACATAAAGGGGAATTGGTTAAAATGTTTAATAAAATTACTGCCACTTTAAAAAGCCACTTTAAAATAACAATAGGTGTTGTAGTATTATTATTAATTTCTATTGTTATATTAATAGCATCACCAATTATTTCAATGAATCAAAAAGTAATTTCAATTAATAATACTGATTATACAAAAAGTGATTTTATGATTTATCTTTATTCAGTAAAATATAATTATTTTGGAAAAGATAACACTGATTTACCAGAAGCTACTTTAAATACTTTAGTAGACGAAAATGATGATTTAACTATTAGAGAATATTTGAAAGAAAAAACTGTTACTGAAATAAAAACAGCAGGTGCTATACAAAAACTTGCTAATGATTATAAAATTACATTGTCTAGTAAAGATTTAGCTGAAATAGCCAAAGAAAAAGAAGAATTCATAAATAGTTTGGGCGGTAAAAAAGAATTTAAAAAAATGTTAAAGGATAATAATACCAACGAAGAAGCCTATGATAGAATGGCAAAATCAGATAAACTATACAAAGTAATTTTTGATGAAATGTATAGTAATGGAAAAACTAATGATTTAACAGCTTCAGAAAAATCTAAAGCTAAAGAAGAATATTACAATGAATATAAGAAAATTAGACAAATTGTTTTATCTACCATTGATTTAAATACTAATAAAAATTTAAATGAAACAACAATAAATCAAAAAGAAACGCTTGCTAATACTATCCTAAATGAAGCTAGAAATGGTGCTAATTTTGATGAGCTTATTAAAAAATATAGTGAAACTGCCATTGGAGTTGAACCACCATATAGCGTTTATTACAAAAGTGGTCAAATATTAGAAGAAATAGAGAAAGCAGTAAATGAATTAGACGTAGGAGAAATTAGTGATATAGTTAAATCTAAATATGCTCTTCATATAATAATTAGAGATGCCTTAGATGATGAAAAGCTTGAAAATATTTACAATCAAAAAAGAGAAGAAAAATTATTAGAAAATATTTCTAATACGTTAAAAGAAGTACCAATAATTTATCATAATGCTTTTACTAACATTAAGATAAGTTAAAAAAGTAAGTAAGGAGTTTATGTATGAAAGATGTAAAGAAAATGGAAAAAAATAATATAATTGCTATTACTATTTTAGCAATTATGTTATTAATTGGAATTTTTTCATTAGTAAAAATTTACGGTATTGAAAATAATAGTATTTCAAACTTAAATGAAAAATTAAATGATAATAATAAATCAGTAGCTGATAATTCTAGTAAGTTAAAATCCCAAATTGAACAATTAAGTACTGATACTTCAGATAAAATAGCTGACGTAAACAGTAATCAAGAAAATAATTATAACAGTTTAAATAAATCAATTAGAAATGTTAATTCAAAAACAAATAATATTTTAGATTACTTAGAAGAATCTATGAATAATATTACTTTAAGATTTAATACAGTTGATAATACTTTAAGTAGTGGATTCTTAGAAGCACAAAAAAGATTTAATATTATTGATAAAACTTTAGATGATAATCAAGTAGCTCTTGCAACTATTTTGGCAAGAATTGAAACCACTTTAGATACAAATCAAACTGCAATTAACACAAGATTCAATATTGTTGACCAAAATATGAATGATAATCAAGCATCTTTAGCAGCAGTTTTATCAAGAATAGAATCAACAATAGATAATAATCAATCAAATATTAATTCAAGATTCAACATTGTTGACCAAAATATGAATGATAATCAAGCATCTTTAGCAGCAGTTTTATCAAGAATAGAATCAACAATAGATAA
>CALVZF010000016.1 GCA_944372455.1 uncultured Bacilli bacterium | reverse complement strand
ATCTTAGGAGATGCAACATATGAAACAAATGGTTGGTATAATGACAGCGCAATAAATGTGGATACAGATAGTCCATTTTTAATAAGAGGAGGATTATCAACCGACGGGACTGGAGCAGGTATATTTAACCATAAATCAGCTGACGGTTCAGCACAAAATACTGTCACAAGATTAGTTTTCATTCCATAATTATAATATATTTTAACAATTTTAAAACTTTTTGTTTTAAAATTGTTTTTTTATTAAACTTTCAATACTATTTAACAAATCAATAAAAATTGATATACTTATCTTAGTGGTGATGATAATGAAATTAGTTTCATTTAATGTAGCAGGATTCAGAGCTTGCTTAAATAAAGGATTTGAAGATTTTTTTTATGACGTAAATGCAGATATTATGTGTCTTCAAGAAATTAAAGTTTTAGAGTCTCAAATATCTTTTAAACCAAATAATTATTTTACATATATTAATTCAGCTGAAAAAAAAGGTTATTCAGGAACATTAATTTATTCTAAAATAAAACCTATTGCTTGTTTTTATGGAATGGGTAAAAAAGAACATGATAGTGAAGGAAGATTAATAACATTAGAGTTTAAAGATTTTTATTTAGTAAATGTATACGTTCCAAATGTTAAAAGAACTTTAGAAAGATTACCTTATCGTATGACATGGGAAAAAGACTTTAAAAAATATATTAAAAATTTAATGAAGAAAAAAGAAGTAATTATCTGTGGTGATTTTAATGTAGCGCATGCAGAAATAGATATTAAAAATGCCAAACAAAATATAGGTAATGCAGGATTTACTTATGAAGAAAGAGAAAAATTTACTGAACTACTTAACATTGGATTAATAGACACATATAGATATTTTAATCAAAATCAAGAAGGAGCTTACACCTGGTGGAGTTATATGAAAGATGTAAGAAAAAGAAATATTGGTTGGAGAATAGATTATTTCTTAGTATCTAAAAATTTAATAAATAGGGTAAAAAAAGTTCATATATATAAAGATGTATTAGGTAGTGATCACTGTCCAATAGGATTAGAATTCTAAATTTTACCAGTTATAAAATTTTTTAAATTAGAGTTTTTCAATAGACAAAAAATAGCATTTCAGCTATAATAAAAAATAGTAATTTGTGGAGGTGACAAAATGATTAAAACAAGTTTACCAGTTATATTTTTAAAAAATATAGTTTTACTTCCACACTGTGAACTTAGAGTAGAATTTGTAAATGAAATAGAAATAAATATATTAAATAATGCAGAAGATTACTCAGATAATCATGTATTAGTAATTACCAAATTAGATAAACTAGATGAAGAAATAGATCTTAATAGTTTACCTAAAGTAGGTGTTTTAGCTAAAATTAAAAATAAAATGACTCTTCCAAATGGTAGAGTAAGAGTAGTCTTAGAAGGATTAAATAGAAGCGATGTTGTAAATTATATAAAATATGGTTCTAAACTTGATACTTTAGAAGGAGAAGTTACCAATTCAAAAATTATTAAATTAGAAGAAAAAGAAGAATATGCTTTAATAAGAAAACTATTAAAAAGTTTAGAAAGTTTAATAGATAAAGCCCCATACATGAATGGTAGTATTTTACAAGAATTATCTTCAATAACAGATTTAAATGTTATTACAGATATTGTATGTCAATTTTTACCGATAAAATTAGAACGAAAAATAAGATATGTAGAAGAATATAACCTAGAAAATAGAGTTAAAATGTTATTGCAAGATATTCATGATGAAGAAGAAATTATTAAACTTGAAAATAAAATTGATGTAGACTTAAGAAAAGAGTTAGAAAAATCTCAAAAAGAGTTTTTCTTAAGAGAAAAAGTAAGATTAATAAAAGAAGAACTGGGAGATATTAATTCAAAAGATAAAGAAATTGAAAATTTAAGAACTAAAGTTTCAAATTCAAAGTTTCCAGAAAAAATAAAAGAAAGATTAAATCTTGAAATAAATAGATATCAAGAAATGACTCCTAATTCTCCAGAATATAGTATGATTAAATTTTATATTGAAACATTAATGAGTATTCCATTTGGAATATATACTAAAGATAATCAAGATTTAAAAAAAGCTAAACAAATCTTAGATAATACGCATTACGGGTTAGAGAAAATAAAAGAAAGAATAATAGAATTTTTAGCAGTTAAACAAATGAGTAAAAATTTGACTGCCCCAATATTATGTTTTGTAGGACCTCCAGGAATTGGTAAAACAACCCTTGCTTCCTCAATTGCTAAAAGTTTAAATAGAAATTTTGTAAAAATAAGTGTTGGAGGAGTAAATGATGAAGCAGAAATAATGGGACATAGAAGAACCTATATAGGATCTGCTCCAGGTAAAATAATCCAATCGTTAAAGAAAAGTAAAAGTATGAACCCGGTATTTTTAATTGATGAAATAGATAAATTAACTAAAGACTATAAAGGAGATCCAGCAAGTGCTTTACTTGAAATTCTTGATAAAGAACAAAATAAACATTTTGTAGATAATTATATAGAAGAAGAAGTAGATTTATCTAATGTAATATTTTTAGTAACTGCTAACTATATTGATCAAATTCCAGAACCTTTAAAAGATAGACTTGAAATAATAGAATTATCAAGTTATACTGAATTTGAAAAAGTAGATATTGCAAAGAGACATCTAATACCTAAACTTATTCATGAACATGGAATTTCTAGACAAAATATCTTTATTCCAGATAAAACAATTTTAACAATAATAAGATTTTACACTAAAGAATCAGGAGTAAGAGAATTAGAAAGAGTGCTTTCGCAAATTATAAGAAAAGTAGTTAAAAATATACTTTTAAATGATGAAAAGCATGTACTATATAAAATATATGATACTTCATTAGAAAAATACTTAGGAAAGAAAAAGTATTACTATTTAGAAAAATCTGAACCTAATCAAATAGGACTTGTTAATGGACTTGCTTATACAAATTATGGAGGAGATGTCCTACCAATTGAAGTTACATACTTTAAAGGAAAAGGTAATCTTATTCTTACAGGTTCTTTAGGAGAAGTAATGAAAGAAAGTGCTTCAATCGCATTAGACTATATTAAAAGTAATGCACCATTATTTGAAGTAGATATTGATTTATTAGAAAAAATAGATATTCATATACATGTACCTGAAGGATCAATTCCAAAAGATGGACCTAGTGCAGGAATTACACTTACAACCGCACTCATAAGTGCTTTAACTAAAAAAAGTGTAGATAATAGAGTAGCTATGACTGGAGAAATAACTCTTAGAGGAAAAGTATTACCAATTGGAGGTTTAAGAGAAAAAGTAATAGGTGCATATAGAAGTGGAGTTAAAACAATAATTCTTCCCACTGAAAATGAAAGAGATTTAAAAGAAGTCCCTAAAGAAATCAAAGATACAATTAAATTTATTTTTGTCAAAAATTATATAGGAGTTTATAAATATATTTTTAATTAGGAGATAATTTATGATTAAAAGAAAGAATAAGGGAGATTTAATAGTAATTTCTGGACCAAGTGGTTGTGGAAAAGATACAATTTGTTACAAACTTTTTGAAATAAGAGAAAACTTAGTAAAATCTATTTCTTTGACTACTAGAACCAAACGTGATTATGAAATAGATGGAAAAGACTACTATTTTGTTAGTGAAGAAGAATTTCAAAATAAAATTAAAAATGGTGACTTGTTAGAATATGCAATAGTTCATCAAAAAGATTACTATGGTACTCCAAAAGATAAAATATTTGACATTTTAAAACAAGGAAAAGATGTGATATTGATAATAGATATACAAGGAGCACTAAAAGTTAAAGAAAAATATCCTGAAGCTATTTTTATCTTTATTCTTCCTCCATCAATTAGTGAACTTAAAAAAAGATTAATTAAAAGAAATACAGATAATAAAGAAGCTTTAGTAAGAAGATTTAAATCAATATATAAAGAAATAAATGAAATTAATAAATATAATTATGTAGTAGTTAATGACAATTTAGATGATGCAGTATATAAAACTAATGCAATTATTGAATCTCAAAAATTAAGAGTAGATAGAATAGAAGAATTTGATTTAGATTCAATTGAAGAAGAAATACATGAAGCATTAATTGACTTATAATTTTATTAAAAATGATAATAATAAAAAAAGAAAGGTTGGCAAGTATGGAAAAAAAAGATAAATTAAGAGAAAGTTTATTTAAAAACAATAAAAATGGATGGGAAAATTTAGCACTTGAGGGAAAACAAGAAATTTTTGAGTTTTCTGATGAATATATTAAATTTTTAAACGAAGTAAAAACTGAAAGAGAGGCTGTTAAATATTTTAAAACAATGTTACTTGAACATGGATTTAAAAATATTGATGAAATAGCCTCTTTAGAAAAAGGGGATAAAGTTTTCTATGTTAATAGAGAAAAAAATATTTACGCTATTATAATTGGAGCAGATAATATAGAATTAGGATTAAATATAGTAGGAGCTCACATTGATTCACCTAGATTAGATTTAAAGCCTAATCCATTATACCAAGATGGGCAATTTGCTTATTTAAAAACTCATTATTATGGTGGAATAAAAAAATATCAATGGACTACTATTCCTTTAGAAATTCATGGGGTAATAGTTAAAGCTAATGGTGAAAAAATAAATATAAATATTGGTAGTGCTGATAACGATCCAATATTTACTATTACAGATCTATTACCACATTTAGCTATGGATCAAATGGAAAAGAAGCTAAAAGATGGTATTAATGGTGAAGATCTAAATGTTTTGGTTGGTAGTATTCCTTATGATGACAAAGCTGAAGCAGTTAAATTAAATATTTTAAATATACTTAATGAGAAATATG
Source organism: uncultured Bacilli bacterium (assembly GCA_944372455.1). GTDB lineage: Bacteria > Bacillota_I > Bacilli_A > RF39 > UBA660 > SIG205. The sequence goes on along the minus strand of CALVZF010000016.1, from coordinate 23,709 downwards.
GTATAACAGAAATAGATTTTAATAGTTCTGAATTAGAAATAGTACCTTCATTTAAAGCTAAAAGTTTAGGTTTTGATAAAAGTATGGTAGCAGCTTATGGTCAAGATGATAGAGTGTGTGCTTTTTCTAGTATGAAGGCAATTTTGGATGCTAATAAGCCTTCAAGAACTTCTGTATGTATTTTAGCAGATAAAGAAGAAATTGGGAGTGTTGGAAATACTGGAATGTATTCTCAATCATTTGATACCTTTATTTCCGAAGTATTAAACAAGTTGGGAGTTAATAGACCTAATTTACTTCAAAAAGTATTTAATAATTCTAGAATGTTATCAGCAGATGTAGATGGAGCTTTAGATCCAATCTATTCTAATGTATCAGAAAAAAACAATGCTTCTTTACTAGGACATGGGTTAGAACTTAACAAATACACTGGTTCAAGAGGAAAATCTGGAGCTAGTGATGCTAATGCGGAATATGTTGCTTTTATTAGAAATATTTTTGAAAAAGAAAATATTAAATATCAAATTTCAGAATTAGGAAAAGTAGATGTTGGTGGTGGAGGTACAATTGCATATATTTTAGCTAATAAAGGAATAGATGTTATAGATTGTGGCGTTCCTGTTTTATCAATGCATGCGCCTTACGAAGTAACTAGTAAATATGATATTTATACAGCTTATAGAGGATATAAGGCATTTTTAAATCACAAATAATATTGTAAAAAATTAACTTTTTTGATATATTTATATTATCTTAACGGAGGTATTAAATATGAAAAAAAGTTTACAAAATTTATTTGTATCGTCAATTATTTCCTCAGTAATATTCTTAGTAATTGGATTATTATTGTTTATAAGACCGGAATCTACTATTTCATTAATTTCTTATATATTTGGTGGATTACTAGTTATTATAGGAACTAATTCTTTAATTAATTATTATAGAGGAAAAGATTATGTATCTACTTTTGAAATTGTTTATGGAGTTTTAAGTATAATTGGTGGTTTAATTTTAATTATTAATCCCAAAGCTATAGCATCTTTAATTCCATTAATTTTGGGTTTTTGGATAGTCATTAGTAGTTTAATTAAACTAAAATATATAGATCGTGAAAAATCAAGTAAATCAACTATTGTTTTAATTATTACAATACTAATGTTAATATTGGGAATAGTTTTAATATTTAACCCATTTGAAGGTGCGGTATTTATTACTAAAATGATTGGATTATTCTTGATTATATATAGTATATTAGATATTGTACAAAGTATAATGATTAAAAACGATGTTAAGAAAGTACAAAAAGCGGTTAAAAAAATTAAAAAGAATACAAAAATAATTGATGAAGAATAAAGGACTAAAAAAGTCCTTTTTTTCATACACTTTTTATAGGTGAGTTAGATGAAGAAATTTTTAGTAACCATAATTACTTTAAGTATTTTAATAATACCTATAAAAGTTAATGCATTAGTAGGCTCTGCAGAAAATTTTACAGTTATGGACATGGATAGCAATAGAGTTCTTTATAGTAGAAATCAAAATGAACCAAATTTAATTGCTTCTATTACTAAAATTATGACTGCAATAGTAGCAATTGAAAGTGGGAAAATTAATGATACAGTTGTAGTTGATGATTCTATTTTAAAAGCTTATGGTTCTGGTATATATATAGAAATGGGAGAAGAAATAAAACTAGAAGACTTAGTGTATGGGTTAATGCTTAGAAGTGGAAACGATGCAGCTGTAATGATTGCTAAATATGTTAGTGGAAGTATAGAAGAATTCGCACAAAACATGACTGATAAAGCTAAGAAAATAGGAATGAAAAATACAATTTTTAAAAATCCTCACGGTCTTGATGAAGAAACTGAAAATAAATCAACAAGTTATGATATGGCGATACTAACTAGTTACGCAATGAAAAATGAAATATTTAGAAAAATTGTTGGTACTAAAAGTTATAAAGTAACTACTAATAAAAAAACTTATGTATGGAAAAATAAAAATAAACTTTTATTTGAATACGAGTACACTACTGGAGGTAAAACAGGATTTACAAAAAAAGCTAGAAGAACTTTAGTTACTACTGCTTCTAAAAATAATTTGAATTTAGTAGCTGTAACTTTAAATGATCCTAATGATTTTAAAGAACATAAAGAAGCTTTTGAATATGTATTTAAAAATTTTACTAAGTATAGAATTTTAAATAAAAAAAACTTTGAAGTAAAAAATAATAAATTTGATGGTAAATTATATATTAAAAATGATTATTATTATCCACTTAAAGAAAGTGAAAAAAGTAAAGTTTCTTTAAAAGTAAAATTAGAAAAGAATGAGAAAAATATAAAAAATAATGTAGCGGGTAAAGTAGAAGTAATGTTTAACAATAAAAAGATTCATGAGGAAAAAATTTATCTTGAAAGAACAGAGAAAAAAGAAAAGAAAGGTTTCTTTGCTAGGTTATTTGGATAATGATTAATTATATTTGGGCAATATTTATTATTATTGGTATTATATATGGAATCTTAACTAATAATTTTGAAATAATTAATAAAGAAATTTTAGAAAGCTCTAAAACTACCCTTGATTTGATTTTAAAATTATTTCCAATGATCGCATTATGGACTGGTATAATGAATATTGCAAAAGAAAGTGGGTTACTTCAAAAATTTTCAAATTTGATTTCTCCACTTCTAAGAAAATTATTTCCTGAAATTCCTAAAAATCATGAATCATTAGGTTATATAGCTTCAAACGTAGTTATTAATATGTTTGGACTTGGAAACGCTGCTACTCCTTTTGGATTAAAAGCAATGAAAAGTTTACAAGAATTAAATAAAGATAAAAGTACTGCTTCTAGAAGTATGATAACATTTCTAGTCTTAAATACTAGTGGCTTAACTATAATTCCTACAACAGTAATTTCTCTTAGAATGGCATATAATAGTTCAAATCCTACTGAAATAGTAATCACAAGTCTAATTGCAACAGTATGTTCTACAATTGCAGGATTAATTGCTGATAGAATTTTTGCTAAAAGAAACAGGTGATTTTTTGAATATCATTTCAAATTTAATTATTCCTTTATTGGTTTTAATTGTAGTAGTATATGGAATCATTAAAAAAATTAATGTATATGATGTATTTGTAAGCGGAGCTAAAGAAGGATTAGAAATAGGTTTTTCTTTGTTTCCTTATTTACTTGGAATGATTTTAGGAATTAATATACTAATCAAAAGTGATTTTCTTAACTTAGTATTTGGAATTTTTAAACCTGCTTTTAACTTTATAAAAATTCCAGTGGAAATTTTGCCTTTAGCTTTTTTAAGACCTATTTCAGGATCTGCTTCTTTATCAGTACTAAGTAATCTATTAGAAACTTTTGGACCTGATTCTTTTATTGGAAGAGTTTCATCAACTATTCAAGGTAGTACTGATACCACAATATATATTTTAACTTTATATTTTGGAAGTATTGGAATAAAAAAAATAAGATATGCACTTAAAGCAGGACTTATTGCAGATTTAGTTGGAATAATAGTTAGTATAATAATTGTATTAATTATTTTTTAGCAATAAAAGTATTGACTTTAATACATTTGTTCGGTATATTAAAAATGAAACTAAATAGGTGATTTTTTATGAAAAAAAGAGAACAAATTTATGATTTATATTGGTATTTCGCTTGTGAAAGACAAAATATTTTTGTTAAAAAATTAAATGGTGATCCTTATCCCTGGACTAATGATCCTATATTACAAAATTATAAATTTTGTAATAGTTATAGGGTTAATGATAGAGTAAGTCAATATTTACTTAAAAAGGTTATCTATAATGGTAAAAATTATTCTAAAGCGGATATGATATTTAGGATAATTTTATTTAAATTATTTAATAAAGAATCAACCTGGGAATTATTAGAAGAAAAATTAGGAGATATTACTTTAGATAAGTTTAAAGTAGGAGTATATTCAAAAATATTAGAAGAAGCGATTTCTAATGGAATAAAAATATATAATGATGCTTATATTAGTTGTGCAAATAAAGCATTTGGATATGATAGAAAACACGATAATCATTTAGCGCTTTTAAATCAAATTTTTAAAGTTGATGAAGCACATTTAAAAATAATTTCTGCTAAAACTATGGAAGAAGCTTTTAATATTTTAAAAAGTTATCCCTTAATAGGAAATTTTATGGCTTATCAGTTAGTAACAGACATTAATTATAGTGAAGTTGTAGATTGGAGTGAATCTTCATTTACAGTTGCAGGACCAGGTTCAGAAAGAGGTATTAAAAAATGTTTTATTGATAAGGGTAAAATGAGTAATGAAGAAATAATTAAATATATGTATGAACATCAAGATGAGGAATTTAAAAGATTGGGATTAAATTTTAAAAGATTAGGGAATAGACCACTACAACTTATAGATTGTCAAAATATATTTTGTGAACTAGATAAATACTGTAGAGAAAAGATTCCAGAGTTAAAATCAAATAGATCTAAAATTAAAAAGAAGTACAAGCCCAAAAATGATAAAATAGAATATATTTATCCTAAAAAATGGAAAATAAAAGAATCTATATAAGTTTAAATTTTATAGTTGCATTTATTAAATTTTATATATATAATTAGTAGTAATCAAAGAGGTGTCTTATGGAAAGATTACAAAAAGTTATCGCAAATAGTGGTTATTGTTCTAGAAGAGAAGCCGAAAAATTAATTTTAGAAGGTAAAGTACAAATTAATGGAAAAATAGTAAAAGAACTTGGAACTAAAGTTAAAGTTAAAGACGAAATTACAATTGATAATGTTAGGTTGAATAAGGACGATAAAGTTTATTATCTTTTATATAAACCAAGAGGAGTGGTATCAACTGTTAAAGATGACAAAAATAGAAAAACAGTTGTTGATATAATAAAAACAAATGTAAGAATTTATCCAGTAGGAAGACTTGATTATGATACTACAGGGGTATTACTTTTAACTAATGATGGAGAATTATCAAATCTTTTAACTCATCCTAAAAACAAAGTAGAAAAAATTTATATTGCTAAAATAAATGGAATATTGGATGTTAAAGCAATTAAAACACTAGAAAACGGAGTAGAAATTGATAATTATAAAACGGCGAAATCAAAAGTGAAAATAAGAAAAATAGATAAAAAGAATAATACTTCTATTGTAGAAATTAGAATTCATGAAGGAAAGAATCATCAAATAAAAAAAATGTTTGAAAAAGTAGGATTTAAAGTTTTAAAACTAAAACGTGAATCATTTGCTTTCTTAAATTTATTAGGACTAAACAGTGGTGAATATAGAAAATTATCTATAAAAGAAGTTAGACAATTATATAGTTTATTTAAATATTAAATATTTTTATATTGTAGTTATTAAAGAAAGAATTAGTGAGGTTATATGAGTAGTAGTTTTTGGTTAATTTTATTTTTTATATTAATGTTAATAGAAATTCTTACTGTAGGATTAGTTTCTATTTGGTTTATGATAGGAGCTTTGATTGCATTTATTGTCTCGTACTTTACAAGTAGTATTTTTATACAGTTACTCGTATTTATTATTACATCTATTTTGTTTTTGATACTAACTAGACCTATAGTGAAAAAATATTTTTCTAAGAAAATTATAAAAACAAATGTAAATAAACTTATAGGGGAAACGGGTATTGTAATAGAAGATGTTACTAAAACTAATATGGGAAAAGTCAAAGTTGATGGACAAATCTGGAGTGCTCTTAATAGTTCAAAGGGAAGAATAAAAGCTTCAGAAGAAGTAGAAATTTTATCCATTGAAGGGGTAAAATTAATTGTAAGAAAGAAGGAGTTATAAAATGGAATTAATTTATATTTTATTAATAGTTATAATTGTAGTAATTATTTTAAATATTAGGATTGTACCACAATCTAAAGCGATGGTAATAGAAAGATTAGGAGCATATATACAAACTTGGCAAACAGGATTACATATAAAAATACCTTTTATTGATAGAATCGCTAATAAAGTTACTTTGAAAGAGCAAACAAGAGATTTCGCACCACAACCGGTTATTACTAAAGATAATGTTACTATGCAAATAGATACTGTAGTATATTTTCAAATTACAGATCCTAAATTATACACTTATGGTATTGAAAATCCTATAAGCGCAATTGAAAATTTAACAGCTACTACTTTACGTAATATTATTGGGGACTTAGAGTTAGATGAAACTTTAACCTCTAGAGATTTAATAAATACTCACATGAGAACTATCTTAGATGAAGCAACTGATCCATGGGGAATTAAAGTTAATAGAGTAGAAGTTAAAAATATTCTTCCTCCTAGGGATATTCAAGACGCAATGGAAAAACAAATGAGAGCTGAACGTGAAAGACGTGAAGCAATTCTTAGGGCAGAAGGGGAGAAAAAAGCTGCAATTCTTAGAGCTGAAGGAGAAAAAGAAAGTGCAATTTTAATTGCAGAAGCTAATAAAGAAAGACAAATTAGAGAAGCAGAGGGGAAAGCTGAAGCTATTGTTAAAGTTAAAAAAGCAGAAGCTGATGGATTAAAATTATTAAAAGATGCTAAAATAGATGAAGCGGTACTTAAACTTAAAAGTTATGAAGCTATGGTAAATGTAGCAAATGGTAATTCAACAAAAATTATTATTCCATCAGAAATGCAAAATTTAGCTTCAGTAGTTACAACTGCTAAAGAACTATTTGAAGATAAGAAGTAATTAGAGTAGAAGTAATTCTGCTTTTTTCTTTTTATTTACACATATTTACACAATATGATTAAATTTTAAGTGGTATCTGACAAAATTAGATATTTTTTTTAATTTATGTTATAATAACAATGTATACAATAAGGGAGGTATTTATATGGAAATTTTTACCAAACAAAAAAACAAGATTTTAATACCATTTATCATATTTACTACTTTCTTTATTAGTTTTTTAGAGGTAAGAGCAGCTGCTACTGGTACTATAAGAACAAATGATGGTTGGGGCGTGCTTTTAAGACAAAGTCCTAGTTCTTCTTCTAGTAAACTGGCAGATGTACCAGAACATGCAACTGTAACAATTTTAAATACTAATGCTGGTACTGCGAATGGGTGTGCGAATAATTGGTATCAAGTAAGTTATGCTGGAAAAACAGGTTATGTTTGTAGTACGTATATAGTAGAAAACGGTAATAATACAACAGAAATAGATCCTAATGGGGATTTTGAACAAAGTCTTAAAAAGGCAGGATTTCCAGAAAGTTACTGGCCATATTTAAAAGCACTTCATAATAAATATCCTAATTGGGGATTTGAAGCTTTAAAGGTATCAACTACTTTTGATAGAATGGTGTCAGAACAATATACTTTAGGTAAAAACTTAATTCAAAATCCAGGTGATGGATGGAAAAGAGTAGACACATATCTTTATGATCAAAATAAATTTAGAACAGATTTTAGCGGTGGAGGACCTACATGGTATGCACCTAGTGAAGAAGTAATAAGATATTATTTAGATCCTAGAAACTTTTTAAATGAATATGATATTTTTATGTTTGAAAAATTATCATTTAACTCAACATTCCATACTAAAGCGGGAACAAGCTCGTTACTTTCTCAAACATTTATGAAAGGTAATACAATTGATGGAACAAATGAAAGTTATGCAAATATATTTATGGATACAGCCTCTTCTACAAATACCAGTCCATATTTTCTTACCGCACGAATTATTCAAGAAGTTGGATATTCAAGAAGTGCGATAGTTAGTGGAACAGTATCTGGTTATGAAGGATATTATAACTACTACAATATAGATGCAACTGGATCTTCTGATGGAATGACTAATGTTAGAAATGGACTTAGAAGAGCAGTAAGTGAAGGATGGAATACTGAAAGAAAAGCAATAACTGGGGGGGCTAGTATCATTGCTAGGAATTATATTAATGTTGGTCAAGATACTTTATATAATCAAAAATTTGATATGAGCGCATTTTGGCATCAATATCAACAAAATATAGAAGCTCCTTTGCATGAGGGGGCTAAAATGAGAGGAATCTATAACAAAAATGGGTTCTTATCTTCTAGTTTTGTATTTAGAATTCCTGTTTATTCTGGCGATATGGGAACAAATCCTAAACCAAATACTGGGAACCCAATCAATGCTTTAAGAGATTTAAAAGTTAATGGTAATACAGTAAATGGGTTTAATAGAGATAAAAAAGAATATACTGTTTATGTAGCTAAGAATGCTACCACTGCTAATATAAGTGCTACTCCTCATGTAAGTAGTGCAAGTGTATCAGGCACTGGAAATGTTAATTTATCTGGTGAAACTACTTCTAAAACCATTAATGTTACTGCTCAAAATGGAAATGTAAACACATATAAAGTTAATATAATAAAAAGTAGTTCTACTACTGAACTAACCGTATCAGAAATTATGCCTAAAATAGGAGTAAAATATAATAATAGTTATATTAGTGGAATCGCACTTGGAACAGATGTTTCTACTTTAATAAACAACATTAAAAAACAAAGTGCTAATGCAAATGTAATAATTAAAGATTGTAATGGAAACGTAAAAACAAGTGGAAAGTTTGGAACAGGATATTCTGTATACATTTCAAGTGGTGGTACTTCAAAAACTTATAATGTTGTTATTTATGGTGATGTAAATGGTGATGGAGATATAACAATTTTAGATTTACTTAGAGTTCAAAAAATAATTTTAAACACAACTAATTTATCTGCAGTTTATAGAAGTGCTGCTGATGTTAATAAAGATGGTAGTGTGACAATTCTAGACTTACTTAAAGTTCAAAAGCATATACTTGGTAGTGGTAAAATTACTCAATAGGAGGTAAATATGTTTAAAAAGGGTATAAAATTTTTAATGCTAATTCTACTAATAAATGTAGTTAGTTTTGTAGGATTAAATAAGGTTAGTGCAGCTAGTGCATCAATATCAGTAAAGTTATCTAAAAGTACAGTAATTGTGGGAAGTACTGTAACTGCTACAGTTACAGTTTCTTCTTCCACAGCTTTAGGTTCATGGCAATTTGATGTAGGATATGATTCATCAAGATTACAACTTACAAATAGTAGCTTTGGGGGTGCACATGTAGCGGATGTTTACAAAAGTAATGGACAAAAATCGGCTTCATACACTTTTACTTTTAAAGCTTTAAAAAGTGGATCAACGTCTATTTCAATTAAAAATTCCGGAGGATATTCAATAGATGAAGCTCCACTTAGTATGAGTAATGGAAGTAAATCAGTTAAAATAATGACACAACAAGAATTAGAAGCTACATATAGTAAAAACAACTATTTAAAAAGTTTAAGTGTAGAAGGAGCAACTTTATCTCCAGCATTTAATAAAGAAACTTTAGAATATAGCGTAGAATTAGAGCCAGAAACTACTAGTATTAAAGTGTCTGCCACTAAAGAAGATAGTAAAGCATCAGTAGTAGGTACCGGAGATATTGAAGTTTCTGAGGGAGATAATCAAATAAAAATAGTAGTTACTGCAGAAAACGGTAATGAAAGAACTTATGTAATTAATGCTAAAGTTAAAGAATTATCACCAATTGTAGTTAAAATAGGAAAAGAAGAATATACAGTAGTTAGAAAAAAAGGAGTAATTGAAACTCCTAATACTTATAAAGAAACAACTATTAAAATAAATAATGAAGATGTTCCTGCTTTTGAAAGTGAAATTACTAAACTTGTTTTGGTTGGTCTTAAAGATAGCAAAGGTGATACCGCACTTTACGTATATGATCAAAAGAATGATACTTATACTTTATATAAAGAAATAATAGGTAGTAGTATTACTTTATATCCATTACCTCTTGAGGATGAAAGTTTAATTGAACCTTATTATAAAAAGTATACAATTACAATTAATAAGCAAAAATTTGATTGTTATAAACTTTCTAAAGGGAATCAATTTGCTTTAATTTATGGAATGAATATTCAAACCGGTAAAAAAGGATTATATATGTATGATGCTAAAGAAGGTACGTTGCAAAGATATTATCAAGATGAAGTAGAATTAGTAAATGAAAAAATTAATACTTATAATCTAGCCTTTTTAGTAGCTTCAGGAATCATTATATTACTTTGTATTATATTAATTATATTAAGTGTTAAATTAATAAAAAGCAAAAAGAAAAAGGTTAAACCTTTAGAAGAGGTAAGAATTAATAGAAAAGATCCAAGAATAAAAGAAAATAAAAATTTGTAGAACATAAATTTATGTTCTACTTTTTAATACAATATTCTATCATTTTATATCTTTTTTCTCAATTTTAAAGGGTGTATATGTATTGTAAATTGAGGTCATGTTGATAAAAACAACGGGTAATATGATATCTTAGATATGTAAAATATTGATAGTGAAAGGAAGTACATTATGGAAAGAGCAAAAAAAGAAAAAGAAATTAATAATAATAATATCAATAATAGTTATTGCCATTCTTGCAATAGTTGGATATTTGGTTTATAAAGATAAACAAGAAAAAAATAAAAAATTATTAGAAGAAAAAAATAGAAACTAGATATCAAACTGTATTAAATAATGTCTATAAATTGCTTGAAAATAATGACTCTTTTAAAGAAACTCCTAAATTTAAAAACAATGACAAAAAATTGATATATACTTTTTTTGAAAATCTTGTAAAAGAAAAGAATAAAATTTTTAATATAAATTATTTCAGTTGAAAAAGAAAAATTACCAAATGTAACTGTTTCAAAACAAATATCAATAATTATGTATTATAGAATTTCAGATACAACTTGAGGTATCGCTAATTTATTTATGAAAGTTGCTGATTTTGAAGAACAGATGAAATATTTAAAGGATAATAGATAATGAAACAATCTTTATAGAATATATTGAAAAACTTTTAGGAAAAGAAATCAAAACTATTTCATATCCTACCGGTTCGTATAATTCTACGGTTATTAATATAGCTAAAAAATATTATAATTATGGGATTACAACTAATAAATGGGTTCAACGTATGAATTCACTTAATAAATATGAAATGAAAAGATATGGAATATATAGAAATTCAGGTATGAGTACATTTAAAAATATTGTAAGTAAAACAAACTAATCTAAAACTATCAATAAATTTTATTGGTAGTTTTTTAAGATGAATATTTATGTTAATTAGTTTTGAAATATGTAGAAATATTAAATTTAATATGTTAAAATTAAAGTGTACATTTACAACATGAGGGAGGTTTATTAATGTGTGGAATAGCAGGAATAGTGTCTAAAAAAAATATTAATAATATTAAATTAAGAATTGAAAAAATGGTATCCTGTATGGAACATAGAGGTCCAGATAATCAATCAGTTAAAATATTAAATGATAAAGTTGCTTTAGGTCATTCAAGGTTATCAATAATAGATTTAAATGTTTCATCAAACCAACCAATGATTAGTAATAACAACAATTGGATTATAGTATTTAATGGTGAAATTTTTAATTTTAAAGAAATTAAAAAGGACCTAGATTACAATTTTAAAACAAATGGAGATACTGAAGTGATATTAGCAGCTGTTGAACAAAAGGGAATTGAATGGTTCTTAAAAAAAGCAAATGGTATGTTTGCAATTGCATTATATAATATAGAACAAGAAAAATTGTATCTAATAAGAGATCGCTTTAGTATAAAGCCATTATTTTATACAGTCCAAGAAGATGAAGTTATTTTTGGTTCAGAAATAAAAGCAATATTAAATAGTGGTTTATATAATGTTAAATTTAATTATACAGCAATTGATGAATATTTAGGAAATCGTATGGTTAGAGAGCCCTATACATTTTTTGAAAACATTTATCAGGTTTGCGGAGGAGAATTTTTAACTATTGATAAAAATCTTAAAATACAGGTGAGTAAATATTATACACTACCACTACAAAATTTTGACCAAGAATATGATGAAAAAAATTTAATATTTCAAACTAAAAAACAGGTAGAGGCTGCGGTAAAAAGATGGGCAATTTCAGATGTAAAAGTTGGTGCATATTTATCAGGAGGAGTAGATTCAAGTTTAACATCAGCTATTTTAGCTTCTCATATAAATAAAAATTTACACACCTATACAATAGGTTTTAAAGAAAATAATGAATTTCAATATTCTAAAATTGTAGCTGATAAATATAAAATAAATCATAAAAATATAACTATTAACTATGATAATTATGTAAAAGAATGGAATAGACTAATTGAATATAATGATGCTCCATTATCAGTACCTAACGAAATACCTTTAGCTATTATGTCAACTGTATTAAGCAAAGATATAACTGTTGTTATATCAGGTGAAGGAGCAGATGAATTATTTGGTGGATATGGAAAAATATATAGACTTCCATTTGATTATAAAAATCATGATATCAAAAAATCATTTTATGAATATTTAGTTGAACAATATGAGTATGTTCCAAGAAATATTAGAAATAAATATTTGAAATTTCAAAATAATTATAGAAATTATTTTGATGATAAAATTTCTAATGATTTTAAAAATTATTCTAATGAAGAAAATGTATTTAGATTTTTCCAAACGTATCATATTAAAGGACTTTTAAAAAGAGTTGATATGACAACTATGCAAGCAAGTGTTGAAGCTAGACCGCCATTTTTAGATCATGAATTAATTGAATTTGTAAATGCTAAGATTCCTTACGATTTAAAATTAAAATGGATTGATGAAAAAAATAAAGAGCAAGCGAAACTAGAATATTCAAAAGATTATAGTGAAGTTAGAGATATTCCAAAATATATACTAAAAAAAGTTTCTGAATATTATTTACCAGATGAAATAATATATAGAAAAAAAGTAGGATTTCCTGTTCCATTAACTGAATGGCTAACACAAATTATTAATTTGGCTAATAAATATTTGAAAAATGCCGACTGGCTATATAATAATAAAATAGATGAATTAATAAATGATGCTAAAACAAATAATAGATCTGGACAAATATTGTGGATGTTTATAAATATAGAAATGTTTAAACAAAAATACTTTAATAAAGAATGGAGATATTAATATGAATGATAAAATTATTGGATATACTGCTGGTGTTTTTGATTTATTCCATATAGGTCATTTAACTTTATTAAAAAATGCAAAAGGAATGTGTGATAAATTAGTAGTAGGAGTTTCTACTGATGAATTAGTAAAATATAAAAATAAAAAGCCAGTAATTCCTTTTTCAGAAAGAATAGAAATAATTAGAAATATTAAATGTGTAGACTCAGTAGTTGCACAAGAAGATATGGATAAATTAACTATGTGTAAAAAATTAGGGGCTTCTGTTTTATTTGTAGGGGATGATTGGTATGGAACTGAAAAATGGGAAAATTACGAAAAAGAATTTGCAAAAGAAGGAATTAAAATAGTATATTTTCCATATTATAAAGGAACTTCGTCAACTTTAATAAATAAAACTTTAGAAAATTTACGAGGAAAAAATTAAAATTTAATAATTAATTGAATTTTAATTTTTTTATTGTTTTTTGTAATTATCTAGTAATAACAGTCTTAATATGTTAAAATATATGTATTAAAAAACTAAGGAGGAATTTTATGAAAAAACAATCTATCATAAATTTAATAGCACAAATATTCATGTTTTCTGTAAACCTTGGTATAAGTTTTTTCTTAGTCCCTTATATAACGGAAAGAATAGGCATTGATGCATACGGATTTGTAGGTTTAGCAAATGATTTTGTTGGATATGCACAAATTATTACTATAGCACTTAATTCTATGGCATCAAGATTTATTACAATTAAACTACATGAGGGAAATATAAAAAAAGCTAATCAGTATTTTAGTTCTGTAGTTATTTCAAATATTATATTATCATTTGTATTATCTGTGATTGGAATAATATTTATAATTTTTATGGAACGCTTTATCAATGTCCCGGCACATCTTTTATTTGATGTAAAATTATTATTTGTTTTAATATTTGCAAATTTTGTTGTAAGCATTATAACTTCAACCTTTTCAGTAGCGACTTTTTGTACAAATAAATTATATTTAAGTAGTATTAAAACAATTATTTCACAATTTTTACGTGCAATTATATTGTTAATACTATGTTGCTTCTTTAAACCATCAGTTTTCTATGTGGGTTTAGCTTCTTTAATTTGTACTGTTTATTTAGGATATTGCAACTATAAATTTACAAAAGAACTTACACCACAACTTAAAATTTCAAAAGCAAATTTTAGTAAAAAACATATATTAGAATTAATTTCTTCTGGAATTTGGAATACGTTTTCAAAATTAAGCTCAATATTATCAAGTGGACTTGATTTATTAATTTCAAACTTATTTGTAGGTAGTGTAGGAATGGGAATAATTTCATGTACTAAGACACTTTCTAATGTTGTATTAAATGCTTTTGGGTCTATATCAAGTGTATTCTCTCCTGAACTTACTATTAGTTATGCAAAAAAAGATTATGATGATATGAAACATCAATTACTATTTGCTGTAAAATTATTAGGTTTATTTTCTGCAATTCCACTTACAATAATATTAGCTTATGGTAACAATTTCTATTCAATTTGGATTCCTTCACAAAATGCTAATTTATTATATTGGCTTACAATTGTTAGTACAATGGCTCTTACAATATCTTTACCATTAGAACCATTGTGGAACATATTTACAGTAACAAATAAAGTTAAAATTTCTTCATTATATTTATTTATTAATTCAGTTGTTACAATAATTATAACATTTATACTTCTTTTCTTAGTTAAAGATAATACTGTAAGATTATTCATAATTGTAGGAGTGAGTACAGTATTTAGTGTTATCAGATCACTAACATTTTTACCAATATATGGATCAAAATGTATTAAATTACCCAAAATAACTTTTTATCCTGTAATATTTAAAAATTTATTTGTTATCGTACTTTCAACAATTATCTCATTTGGTATTAAACAAGTAATAAATATTGACTCATGGTTTACATTAATTATTGCTTCAATCATATCTTCTATATTTATAGTTATTATTAACTTGTTTATAGTTTTAAATAAACAAGAAAGAATAGAACTTCTAAAAAAGTTTAAAGTTTTATTGTATAGAATTTTTAAAAAACAAATTGATAAAAAAAATAATGAGTTTATAAATAAGATCTTAGTTCAAACTGAAATTGATGACCAAACAATATTGTTTGAAAGCGAAGGAGATTTTGCAGATAATGCTAGAGTGCTTTATGAATACATCATAGATAATAAAATGAATAAAAAGTATAAAATTATTTGGATAGTTGATGACCCAACTCTTTATAAAACAGAGGATAATGTTATTTTTATTTCAAGAAGAAGGGAATCAAAAAAAGAATTAATTCAATTTTATTCTTATGTTGGAAGTGCCAAATATTTATTTTTTACTCATCCATATTGGTACAAAAAAGTAAAAGAAGGACAAGTAATTATTAATTTATGGCATGGTGTTCCACTTAAAGCAGGAGGAACTGATAGACATAAAATATTTGATTATATAACTATTCCTTCAGAATTTTCTAAAGATTTGTTTCATAAGATACTTGGAACTGTTGATTCTCAATATTTAGTTACAGGGCTAGCGCGAAATGATTTATTATTTAAAAATACTAAATCTATTAACAAAATAATAGATATGAAAAATAATCCTAAAGTTATAATATGTATGACTACATTTAAACAATCATTGCACATGAAAGATAGTTCAATTGTGTTTCCTTATGTTTTACCTTTTGTAGAAAACGGTGAAGAATTAAATGAAATAAATAAACAATTAGTAAAAGCAAACATAAAATTGATTATTAAAATACACCATTTACAAAAAACTGAGTTAGTAAATCAATTAAATCTTTCAAACATAATTTATATTGAAGATAAGGATTTAAATTTAAAAGATATTCAATTATATGAATTAATTGGACAAACTGATGCACTTATTACTGACTATTCTTCAGTTATGTTTGATTATATGTTAATAGATAAACCAATTGGTTATTTTATAAATGATTTAGAAGATTATAAAAAAACTAGGGGTTTCTTAGTTGATAATATCAATGATTATCTCGTTGGAGAAAAAATGACTACTAAAGAAGACTTCTACAATTTTATAAATCAAGTTAGTAATAATGATGATAAATATAAACAACAAAGAAGAAAATTTAATTCAAAAATGAATAAATATAAGGACAATAACTGTAAAAGAATTTTAGATTGCTTTAATATAAAGTTATAAAAAGGATGTGATAAGATGATACCTAAAGTAATACATTACTGTTGGTTTGGAAAAGGAGAAAAATCAGAATTAGCTAAAAAATGTATTGACTCATGGAAAAAGTATCTTCCAGAATATGAAATAAAAGAATGGAATGAAGATAATTTTGATGTTAATATAAATTATTATTGCAAAGAAGCTTACGAAGCAAAAAAATATGCTTTTGTAACAGATTATGTTAGATTATACGCTTTATATAAGGAAGGTGGTATCTATATGGACACTGATGTAGAAGTATTAAAACCTCTTGATGATTTTTTAAAGCATCCAGCATTTTCTAGTTTTGAAAATAATAATAAAGTTCCTACTGGACTAATGGCTTCTCAAAAAAATAATAAATGGATAAAAGATTTATTAGATTATTATACTGATAAACATTTTATAAAAAAAGATGGTAATTTCGATACAACTACTAATGTAGAAACAATAACTAATATTAGTATTAAAAAATATGGTTTAATACCTAATAATACATATCAAGAGCTTAAAAAACAAGTGGTTTTTTATCCATCTGATTGGTTTTGTCCAAAGGATTGGCAAACAGGCAACATTTATTTGACTGAAAACTCACATGCAATACATCATTTTAGTGGGTCATGGTTATCTAAAGATGAACAGTTTTTAAAAACAAAACGTCAACAATTAATTAATAAATTTGGAGAAAATAAAGGAATTAAAAAATATAAAAATTATTATAGATATTATTCCCTAAAGATAAAAATTATTAAAGTTATTAAAAATCCCACTATTATTTTAAAAAAAATAAGGAGAAAATTTAAAAATGACTAAATTTAGTATTATTGTTCCTGTGTATAATGTAGAAAAATATATTGAAAAATGTTTAAATAGTATTTACTCACAAAGTTATGAAAATTTTGAAGTAATAATTGTAAATGATGGTTCACCTGATAATTCAGTAGATATAATAAATAAATATGTACAAAAAGATTCAAGATTTAAATTATATAACAAAAAAAATGGTGGACTTAGTGATGCGAGAAATTTTGGAGTAAAAAAAGCTAAAGGGGATTATATAATTTTCGTGGATAGTGATGATTATATTAATAATAAGACATTAGAAATGATAAATAACGAAATAAATAAATATAAAAACTTAGATATAATTAGATACGAATTAAGTATAGTTAATGAAAAACATCAGATTGTAAAGGAATTTAAACATTTTCCCTTTTCAAATAAAAATATAAATGAAGCATTTCCAATACTTTTAAAAAATAATTATTTAGACCCAGCTCCACTTTATGCAGTGAATAGAAAATTTATGATCAATAATAATTTTAAATTTTCAGAAAACAGATTTCATGAAGACTTTGGTTTAACCCTTAAAATGTTAATTAGTGCAAAAAAAATATCTTCTATTGATTTTTGTGGATACTATTATGTGCATAGAAATAATAGTATTATGAATGAAAAAAGATATGATCATATAAGAAAAAAGGCCTTTGATACCTTATATCATTTTGATGTATTGTATGCTTTTGCAAAAAAATGTAAAAACATTTCAAATCAAACTTTATATATGTTTAATAACTTTATTGCTGTAATTACAATTTCTAAAATTCATAATTTAAATAAAAATGATAAAAAGAAATTAATTAAGGAATTAAAAAAAAGGAAAATTACAAAATTAATATTAGATGATACATTTAAAAGAAAAATAAGAAAAATTTTATATTCAATTAGTTTAAATTTTAATAGGTGGTTATAAAATGAGTAAAGTTAGTATAATTGTACCTGTATATAATGCTGAAAAAACAATTAATAAATGTATATTTTCTATTATTAACCAAAGTTTTAATGATCTAGAAATAATATGTATTAATGACGGAAGTACAGACGAATCATTATCTATATTAAAAGATTGGGAAAAAAAAGACGATAGAGTAATAGTAATTGATAAGCAAAACGAAGGAGTAAGCAAAGCACGTAATGATGGAATTAAAAAATCTACAGGAAAATATATAACATTTGTTGATTCAGATGATTATATATCTAAAACTGAAATAGAAGAAATGTATGATACCATTATCAAAAACAAGGTAGAAATGGTTAGAGTTAATTATCAAATTCACAATAAAACCATGTCAAAAATTTATGGGGATAAAGTGCCACTAATATCAAATAGAAAATTAAATGTTATAGATATAAAAAATGAAATTTTACCTAAAATACTAGATGGTAATTTACCATGCTTTTCATGTTTATTTATTATAAAAAAAGAAACATTAATGAAAACAAGTTTATTCCCTATAAATATACACATGATGGAGGATTTGGTTTTATATATTGATTTAATAACCAAAATTAAAAGCTTATATATTTTAGATAAACCATTATATCATATAGTTTTTAATGATAATAGTGGAACAAACAATATAAATAATATTAAGCGAAATATATTTGATGTTATTACAGTGAATAAAATAGTTAAATCTATATTATTTAAAAATAAATTGGATTCTATAGATAATATTATTAGAATAAATGTTTTACATTCAAATGCTATTTCAGATTTTATTTTTAAACATTATTTGTCTTATGATGATACTATAAATTTATGTCGCAAATTATCAAATGATAGAGACTTTTTAGATATATTTAATGTTATAGATTTTAAAAAGATAAATATACAAAGAAAAATTATTCTTAAATGTATTATTAAAAATAGAGTTTTGATATTAAAAGTATATTTAACTATTAGAAAATATATTTATAAAATTAAAAGATTGGGAGATTGAAGATTATGATAACAATTTTAACCCCTAGTTACAACAGAGCAAAAGAATTAAAAGCTTTATATGAATCTCTTTTAAAACAAAATTTTAAAGATTATGAATGGTTAATAGTTGATGATGGCTCTAAAGATGATACTAAAAATGTAGTTGAAAAATGGATTAAAGAGTCAAAAATTAAAATAAATTATGTATATAAACCAAATGGGGGAAAGCAATCTGCCTATAATGTTGGATTAGATAAATGTAAAGGGGACATTTTTTTATGTATTGATTCAGATGATATCTTAAAATCAAATATATTGGATAATATAAATAATGATTTTAAAAAAATTAATAAAGATGATAACATCGCAGGAATCGCGTATCTTCAAAGTTATATAAAAGATAAGAAAAAACTGATTGGAACAAAGTTTCCTGAAGACAATATGGTGTGTACATATAATGATATATATAATAAATATAAGGTTAATGGAGATAAACTAATAGTTTTAAAATCAAATGTAGCTAAAAATTATTATTTTCCAATAATAAAAGGTGAAAAATTTGTTCCAGAAGCTTTAATTTTCAATAGAATATCTAAACAGTACAAAATGATGTTTATTAATAAGATTGCTGCTCACAAAGATTATTTAGATGGGGGATACTCTAACAATTATTTTAATTTGGTAAAAAAGAATCCTAAAGGAAATACTCTTTATTTTAAAGAATTATATGATTTTCAACCTAGTTTATATAATGTATATGGATATATATTATTTTCAATCTATTCAAAATATAAATTTAAGGATATAATTAAAAACCATTCTTCAAAAATAAAAGTATTATTATTGTACATTCCTACATTTATAATTTCTAAAATGAGGTGATTAGATGAAAAATATTGTTATATATGGATATAATATGGAAATGGGTGGAGCTGAAGTTGCTCTTATCAATGTTTTAAATTTAATTAAAGAAAAATGTAAAATAGATTTAGTTTTGTTAGAAAAAAAAGGTATTTTAATGGATAAAATTCCAAAGGAAGTAAATGTCATTGAAATAAAAACAAACCCTATAAAATACTCATTATTTAGATTTATTCCACGTTTTAGAAAGATGATTATTAACAAAGTTGCAAATAAAAAATATGATTTGGCCATCGCATTTATGGAAGGAAGAGCCGCAACCTTTTTAACTGATTTGAACCAGCAATGTAAAAAAATTGCTTGGATACATAACGATGTTAATAAATTTGATATAGGAATTAGTGAAAAGGAAATAATTAATTCCTATAACAATGTAGATAAAATAGTAGCAGTATCTATTCAATCTCAAGTAAATTTTTGCGATAAATATAATATTCCCAAAAGGAAAGTAGAAGTAATATATAACTTGATTGATGAAGAAGATATTATAAAAAAATCGTTAGAATTCACTCCAAACAAAGAAAAATTTACTTTTGTAAACGTTGCAAAAATGAGACCACAAAAAAGACATGATAGGTTATTGCAAGCGGTGAGAGTTTTAAAAAATGAGGGATATAACTTTAAATTATGGCTTATAGGTAATGGTCCTTTAGAAGAAGAAGTACAAAAAATGGTAAAAGAATATGAAATAGAAGATTATGTAGACTTACTTGGTCTTAAAACAAATCCTTTTCCATACATTAAGGCTGCTGATTATTTTATTATGACAAGTGATCACGAAGGATATCCATTAACATTATTAGAAGCATTACTTTTAAAAACTAAAATAATAACTACAGATGTTTCTGGCGCAAGAGAAATGTTAGGCGATAACAGATATGGATATATTGTTGATATATCATTAGGTGCCGTTATAAAACAAATGAAATCAGTAATGGATAATAAAGAAGATTCTAAAAAAATAGAGAAAAATTTAAACAATTATAAAGGATCTAACGAAAATATCAAAAAACAATTATTAAAACTATTTGAATTAAATAAGTAAAGGTGATACATATATGAAAAACAAACAAGCAGAAAAAATTTTAAAAATTTTATTAATATACATTACATTACAACCAATATTTGATATATTGTCATTTTTATCAATAAGAGATATTATTCCTAATATATCAACTTATATAAAACCTTTATTTGTTTTTGGTATAGCTACTTATTCATTGTTTTTCCTAAACAAACAAAGAAAAAGATGGTATTTATATATAGTAGGATATGTATTGTTTATGATAGGGCATTTTATAATATTGCATAGATTATTAATACCTACAAGTACAATTTTACATGAATATAGATTTTTAATTAATATAGCATACATGATAGCATTATTTATAACTTTTTATTCCGTTTACAATAATTATATAGATAAAGAAGAACTACTAAGAAAACTCAAAAAAACAGTTATAATTACTTTTTGCTTATATGGAATATTACTTTTAATATCAGTGTTAACGGGTACATCGGCACTTACTTATGAATATGCAGATAAAAATAAAAAAGGATTTAAAGGATGGTTTGATTCAGGTCAAATATTTGGACATGCTTTATCAATTTCATTCCCAGTTTTACTTTATACAATATTAAAACCAACAAGAAAATGGTATGAAAAAATAATACCTTTAGTATTAATTTTAATTACTGTATCGTTAATTGGCACAAAAGTACCATATTATATAATATTTATAGTACTAGTAATATATTTTATT
Organism: uncultured Bacilli bacterium; assembly: GCA_944372455.1. Taxonomy (GTDB): domain Bacteria; phylum Bacillota_I; class Bacilli_A; order RF39; family UBA660; genus SIG205. The sequence goes on along the minus strand of CALVZF010000016.1, from coordinate 1,950 downwards.
CTTTCTTTATTTTTAGGAGTTATAAATAAAAAACACAAAGTTAGTTTGTTTAATATTATACTATTGTTAATATCAATACTATCAATGGTTTTTACATATAAATTTACTCCAGTAAACTATAATACTGAGTTAAATAAATCAATCGCAAATATTTCTATTGATTCTTACAATAAAGATGACATAAATGGAAGTAAAAATTCTAAAAAATTAAAAGATATATTAGACAAAAATAAAGGTGGAAAAGTTTCAGCTTTAGAAAAATATTATAATTGGGATATGCAAGCTTCTAATTATTTAAATGAATTATACGAAAACAATAAATTACATCCATCAAATCAAAGGGCTAAACAATTCTTTTATTCATATAAAAAGTATTCATTAGCAGATTTTGAATATAAATTATTTGGAATAGGCTATTTAAATCAGGAAGATGGACTTTCAATAGAAAGTGATTTCTTTATGTCAATATTCTGTTTTGGAATATTCGGATTTATCTTAATGTTAATTATTCCTTTAATTGAATTTATTAAGTCAACAATATTTATATTTAAACATCTTAAAAAGATAGACTTAGAATTTTATGCACTATATATTGGATTAGGAATATTTTTCTGTATAAGTATGTACGCAGGGTATACATTTATATATACTAATTTTTCAATATTCTTAGCTATATTAATAACAATGATAAAAATTAAAAGAGAAATATTACAAGAAAGTTTTGTAATACTTAAAGATAATAAAATTTCCTTTCTATTACTTCATTTAGGCTATGGAGGAATAGAAAGTGCGACAATCAATACTTCAAATGCTTTATGTGATAAATATGAAATAGAATTAGTATCTTTCTATAAATTAAATAAAAATCAAACTAATTTGATAAATAAAAATATTAAAGTTAAATATTTATATGATGGACAACCAAATAAAGAAGAATTTATTAATAGTGTCAAAAATAAAAAGATAATTCAAATCTTTAAAGAAGGATTTAAATCTATAAATATTTTGATAAAAAAGAAAACACTATTAATTAAATATATTAAAAATTGTGATTCCAAAATAATTATATCTACTAGAGTAGAATTTAGTGAATTGCTAAGCAAATTTGGAAATTCTAAAACAATTAAAATTGCTCAAGAACATCATCATCATAATAACAATAAAAAGTATATTAATAGATTAAAAAAGAATTATGAAAAAATAAATTATTTATGTGCATTGACTTCTACATTAAAAAAAGATTATGAACGCTTTTTAAAAGGTAATTATTACACAAAAGTCATATTAATTCCAAATATGTTATATAATTTTCCAACAAAAAGGAGTAATCTTAAAAATAAGAATATTATTTCTGTAAGTAGATTAGATGAAGGAAAAAGAATTAATGAGTTGATAAATATTTTTTCAAAAACTAATAATCAAAATAATTTATACATTATAGGTGATGGTAAAGAATATAACAATTTAAAAGCTCAAATTGAAGAATTAAAATTATCTAAAAAAGTGCATTTACTTGGGTATTTAAATAAAGAACAAATAGAAAAATACATGCTGGATTCTAGTTTATTTTTAATGACTTCTGTTTCTGAAGGACTACCTATGGTATTACTAGAAGCCATGAGTTATGGACTTCCATGTATTGCCTATGAAACCGATAGCGGAACTTCCGATATAATAGATGATAATAAAAATGGGTACATAATTAAAAATAGAGATGAATTTAAATTTGTTAAAAAAATAGACATTCTATTAAAAGATAATAAAAAATTAAAAGAATTTTCGGATAATGCAATAAATAAATCTATTAAATTTTCCAAACAAGAAGTATTAAAAATATGGTATAAAATACTATAATAAAAGACATTTGTCTTTTTTTGGTTCTTTGTCAAATAGTGTTGGTGAAGAAAAAAATACAATGTAAAGGGATGATGAAAATCATCCTTTTATAAT
>CALVZF010000015.1 GCA_944372455.1 uncultured Bacilli bacterium | reverse complement strand
TCTTTCTTAGCTATTGTAAATGTTTTCTTTGTTCCTAGTGTATCTATATCTTCATCTGCAATTGGTTCTATATCACTAGCTCTTATTAGTGAGCCTTCTGGATCACTAAATACTATTGATAGTTTTCTACTACTTACTACTATATCTTTACTTTCTGCTTGTGCTCTAAAGTATGCATAAGTAAGACCTACAATACCAGCTACTAAAATTATTGCTCCTATTATAGCTAGAATCATCTTCTTTTTATTTTTTTCTTCTTCCATAATATACTTCCCTTCATTATCAACATTTTACATATTTAAGATACCATATTCCCCCCCCGGTCAATATTTTTCTATCAACAGAAGGTTACTTTACATTTTAGTGTTTTCCAACATTTTATATTTTATGTCTAACTATCAGTATACATCCCTATTATTTATATTATCATACCAAAATTAAAAAAAACAATCCAAAAAATTTTTGAATTGTTAAAAAAACATTAATTATTTTTTCTACTTAGTTTATTTTCTATTTCAACTCTTTGTACAAGACCAAAGGCAACCATTAAATTAAGAGCAAAACTACCACCATAACTTAAAAATGGAAGAGGTACTCCAGTCATAGGTCCTAGTCCTAATATACCAATAAGATTTATTACAATATGACAAAAAATATAAGCTCCAACCCCATATGCAATAATAGAGTTTCCTAAATGATTACTTTTTCTAGAAATTTTTAATATTCTATATAATATAAATACATACATCAAAATTACTAATATACCAGTAATGGCTCCCAATTCTTCTATTACAATAGGGAAAATAAAATCAGTATGAGCTTCTGGTAAATATAAATATTTTTGAGTACTATTTCCAAGACCAACTCCAAATAAACCCCCATTATTTATTGCAATATAGCCATTACATACCTGATATCCAGTGTCCTCAGAATATCTTTGACAAGGTTCCAAAAAGTTAAATCTATTTAATTGTGTAGTAGTAAGAATTTTTTTACCTGCAACAAAGTAAAGTCCAACAGCCATTAACGCCATTATTAAAAGCAAAATAAGCATATTAGTTTTATAATTCTTTTTAATTGGTAAGGAAAAAAATATAAGAAAACTAATTGCTGCTATAATAATTGCAGTCCCTAAATCAGGCTGTAAAAATACTAAAGCAAAAAGTAAAAATGCAACAAATAATGGTTTGATAATTACAAATTGATTATCTAAATTCTTTCTATTTTTATAATAATAAGAACCCATAAACATAATAAGAATCGTTTTCGCAAATTCACTTGGTTGTAACGAGAAAGGACCAATGTAATACCAGCTTTTTGCATTATTAGTTAATTCGCCATAAACTATTAAACCAATTAATGCAATAATAACAGTTATCAATAAAAACTTTGATAAGTTATTATATTTTTTAGTGGGAATAAATAAAATTATAAAAAAAGCAATTAATCCTACAATTAAAAACAATGCCTGTTTAATAAAAATATAGTATGGCTCTTTATTAAATCCTACAAAACTCACAATAGTAGAAGCACTAAAAATCATAATTAATCCAAAAATAAATGAAATCATCATAGCTAAAAATAATGGTTTATCAATTTTTGATAGTACCTTTTTCATGTTAACACTTCCCTATCGTACTACATTTATATTACCACAAAAATAAATATTTGTAATTATTTTTTTTAATTTTAGACTAATATCATCACACTTTTTAAACTTATGTAATAGATTATATTAGAAAAGAAGGAGGGTTAATTATGTACTACTATGGATATCAAGGTGGATATGGATACAATGGTTATCCATGTTGCGGAGGATATAGTGGAGGCTACCCTTGTTGTGGCGGATACGGCTCTGGTGGCTTCGGATACGGAGCAGCAATAATACTAGTATTATTCATATTATTAGTAATAGTAATAGGTGCTAGAATTATAAACTAAAAGAGAAGTTTTCTTCTCTTTTTGATTTTCTTCTTTTTTTATGGTAAAATATTAGCGAATATGTGGGGTGAAGTTTATGAGTTTTAAAAAATTAGATATTTTAGATGAAAAAGATAAAAGATTAAGAATGAAATGTCATGATGTTATATTTCCATTATCTAAAGAACGTAAAAAGCTAATACAACAAATGATTGATCATTTAACTTATAGTCAAATTGAAGATTTATCAATTAAATATGATTTAAGACCTGGTATGGGACTTGCTGCTCCACAACTTGGGATTAATGAAAATTTTTTTGTTGTAGTTCATGAATATGAAGAAGGTAAATTTCACAATTATGTGATAATTAATCCTAAAATTGTAAGTTATTCTGAAGAAAAAATTTGTACTTCCACTGGTGAAGGATGTCTTAGTGTTAATAGAGATATTGAAGGTATTGTTCCAAGGTATGCTAGAGTTACTATAGAAGGATTTGACGAAATGGGGAATAAAGTTAAATTTAGAGGGAGAGAAGAATTATCAATTGCATTTCAACACGAGTATGACCATTTAAATGGAATTTTATTTTTTGATAGAATTGATAAAGATAACCCATTTAAAGATAAAGATAATATGCGAATGATATAAAAATAAAAAATAAGAAAGTTTACAATAGTAGTTTGTAAACTTTCTTATTTTTTATTTAACTGTAATTCCTAATTCTTCTAGTTGCTTTGTATCTACTATACTTGGAGCTTCTGTCATTAAGCAAGAGGCAGAAGCGGTTTTAGGAAATGTTACTACATCACGAATATTATCTGTATCACATAAAATCATAGTTAATCTTTCTAATCCAAAAGCTATTCCTATATGTGGTGGAGCACCATATTTAAACGCTTCTAGTAAAAATCCAAATTTTAACTTTGCTTCTTCTTTACTAATTTGTAGTGCTTCAAAAACTTTTGCTTGGATATTTTTATCATGAATTCTAACACTACCACTGGCTAATTCATATCCATTCAAAACAGAATCGTAAGCTCTTGCATAACAGTGTTCTTTATCATCTAAAGAATTAACATCTTTTGGCATTGTAAAAGGATGGTGTGCAGCCATATACCTATTTTCTGTTTCTGAGTATTCAAACATTGGAAAATCAGTAACCCATAAAAAATTATATTTATTATTATCAATTAAATTTAATTCACGGGCTAATTTATTTCTTAAAGCTCCTAAAGCAGTTTGACTAATTTTTTTCTTATCAGCCACTACAAATACTAAATCATTTTCTTCTAACTTTAATCTTGTTTTTAATTCATTAATTTCTTTATCATTTAAATTTTTAATAATACTACCCGATAATTCATTATTAATGTTTTTAATCCAAGCTAAACCCTTAGCTCCATATTTTTTAACAAAATCTGTTAATTCATCAATATTTTTTCTAGAGTATTTAGAAGCTGCATTTTTTACAACTATTGCATTAATTACGCCATTATTATTTAAAATTTCTTTAAACATTTGAAAGGAAGTATTGTTAAATACTTGAGAAATATCATTTAATAACATTTCAAATCTAGTATCTGGTTTATCTGTTCCATATAAAGCCATTGCTTCATCATAACTAATCCTTTTAAAAGGGGTAACAAGATCTATACCTTTTACTTCTTTTAATATCTTTTTAAACATACCTTCTGATAAACTAAAAATATCCTCTTCTTGCGCAAAACTCATTTCAATATCAATTTGAGTAAATTCAGGTTGTCTATCCGCTCTTAAATCTTCATCTCTAAAACATTTCGCAATTTGATAATATTTTTCAAACCCCGCTACCATAAGTAATTGTTTGAAAATTTGTGGTGATTGTGGTAAAGCATAAAACTTACCTTTATTAACTCTTGAAGGCACTAAATAATCTCTAGCTCCTTCTGGTGTTGATTTAGTAAGAATTGGAGTTTCTAAATCTATAAACCCATTATCATCTAAATAATTTCTAACTGCTTTAGTTATTTGATGTCTAATCATAAAGTTTTTTTGTAACCTTGATCTTCTAAGATCTAAATAACGATATTTTAATCTAGTATCTTCTAAAGATAAATTATCTTCATTTAATTCAATTGGCAAAGTATTAGCCGTATTAAGGATTTCTAAATTTTCAACTATTACTTCTATTTCACCGGTATTGATGTTAGGATTTTTGTTTTGTCTTTCAACAATTTTACCAGTAACTTTTAAGACATATTCATTTTTAATTTCTAATGCTGTATTATAAAATTTATTATCTGGATTAATTACTATTTGAACAATTCCACTTCTATCTCTTAAATCAATAAAAATTAAGCCACCTAAATCACGTTTTTTAGCTACCCAACCATATAAAGTAACTTCTTCTCCTAAGTTTTGAATAGTAAATTCTTCATTATTATATTTTTTCAAAGTATACACCTCTTTACGTTAATATTAATTTTTAACAATCACAATTGTGTTCTTCACACCCACAATCACAATGTTCAAATAAATTATCATCTAAATAATCAATTAATTCTTCTATATTTATCAGTTTTTCTTCTTTTGTAGTATTATTTTTAACTTTTATTTTTCCGTTATTAATTTCTTCACTATTTAAAATTATTAAAATTTTACTATTTAATCTATCAGCTTGTTTAAACTGACTTTTTAAACTTCTATTATTATACTCTGTTTCTACAATAAATCCACTTAATCTCAAAGCTTGAGTTAATTTGGCAGAATAAGATTTTTCTTCTTCATTTACATAAAGAATAAATACATCAACACTATCATTTATTGGAATATTAATTTTTTCTTTTTGAAGAGCTAAAAGAATTCTTCCTATTCCAGCTGCAAAACCTATACCACTTGTTTCTGGTCCCCCTAAAAGTTTTACTAAACCATTATATCTACCACCAGCAGCTAATACATTATTACTTCCAAAACCTTCTACTTTAGCTTCTATTTCAAATACTGTATGATTATAATAATCAAGGCCCCTAACTAATGTAGGTACTACTTCGTAATTTATTTCCATTTCATCTAAATATTTTTTAACTTTATCAAATCTTATTTTACTTTCTTCATTTAAATAATCAATTGTAACTGGAGCTTTTTTCATAATATCTAATTCTTTATCTATTTTACAATCTAAAATTCTAAGAGGATTTTTTTCTAGACGTTTTTGACAATCTTCACATAAGTTTTCTTTATATGGAGTAAAATAGTTAATTAAAGCTTCACGATAAATATTTCTAGATTCTGTATCCCCTAAAGAATTGATATTAACTTTAATTTCTTGTAATCCTAATATTTTGAAAATATTTACTGGAATGCTAATAACTTCAGCATCTACCAATTCGTCATCACTTCCAAGTACTTCTACTCCAAATTGAGTTAGTTCTCTATCCCTACCAGATTGAGGTCTTTCATATCTATACATAGTTCCATTATAATAAACTTTAACAGGTAGATTTTCTCCATACATTTTATTTTCAATAAAGCTTCTAACTACTCCAGCTGTTCCCTCAGGTCTTAATGTCATTGGTCTATTTCCGCGATCTATAAAATCGTAAGTTTCTTTTGTTACAATATCAGTTGTTTCTCCTACTCCTCTATGAAATAATTCAGTTGATTCAAAAATTGGCGTACGAATAAAATTATAATTATAGTTTGTCATTACTTCATCTATAATTTGATTTAGAAACTGCCAATTTTTAGCTTCTTTTCCATATATATCATAACACCCTTTTGGTTTAGTAATCATTTTAATCAACTCCCACATAAAATTATACATTTAATAATAAAAAAAGTAAATATTATAAGAGTTTATTTACTTTTGTGTTTGTTGATAATAATTTCTTATATCAGAAATTAAATTATCATTAAATTTTTTGTTTTTAATCATTTCTATTTCAAATTTGTATGGAGGATAAAGTCTTTCTTTACTATTATCATCTGGGCTAACATAAGGTGTTTCTAATATTTTAGGTATATTTTTTAATCTTTCGTTATAGATGACATTAATTAAATTTTGAAATCCTATAGTACCTATTCCAAAGTTTTCATGTCTATCTTTTGCTGCACCTAGTATATTTTTACTATCATTAATGTGAATGCAATATATTTTATTTAATCCTATTTTTGTGTCAATTTCATCTAATATTTTATCAAAGTTACTAATATCATATCCAGCATCATTTAAATGGCAAGTATCCAAGCAAATACCAATTCTATTTTTGTTAGTAATTCCATTAATTATTTGCGCTACTTCATCTATTGACTTACCACATTCACTACCTTTTCCAGCCATTGTTTCAATGCAAATTACCACTTCACTCGGTTTATTTAGTACTATATTCAAAGCATTAATTATATTTGAAATGCCTTTTTCACTTCCTAATCCTACATGACTTCCTGGATGTAAGACCAATTTTTTTATGCCAAGAGCATCACATCTACTTATTTCTTGTTTTAAAAAGTTAATAGCAAAATTATATTTTTCATCATCTTGATCGTTTGCTAGATTAATTATATATGGAGCATGAACTATTACATTATTATAATCAATGTTACTATTTTTCATTAATTTTAATGCTTCTAATGTCTTATCATTGTCTATTGGAAGTCTATTTGTATTTTGAGGGGCTCCAGTATAAAACATAAATGTATTAGCGCCATAACTTAATGTTTCTTCTACACACCCCAAAAGTTGTTTTTCCTTAGTAAAACCTACATGAGAACCTATTATTAATTCCATATTACCAACCACTTTCTTAAGAATCTATTTTACCATAGTAAATACTATTAAACAAGAAAAAGAGTACAAAACTTATACTCTTTATGTTAGCTCCTGATATCAGTGATAACGTCAGAAACCTGTCCTTTGTATTTTCCATTTGGAGTACCAGCTAATTGAATTTCTAATTGACCGTTTGGTTTAATCGTTATTCTTCCAGTACTACAATATTTATATGCAGAAGAAGAATTACAGGCTTCACTCTTAATATCAGCTGGATTAAGACCTAAAGGTTCTAAGAAATACTCTTTCATACAATATTGAGAAATTTCTCTAACAATGTTCGTAGAAGTTTGGTTTGTAGGGATTTCTATAAGAGCTCTATTTAAACCATTAGTAGCCTTACAAGAAGTTTTTTCTGAAAGTTTAGGATCATGAGAGCCATTTCTAGCAAGTTGTATTTGATTTTTTAAATAATGAAAAACTGATTCTGCTAATAAATTTATTTCGTTTTTAGCCTTAATTTGTTCTTGGGTAAGCGATGGTGGGGTAATTTCTCCATAAGTGTTGTTGTTTGGATCATAAGTCTTGTTTACTGGAATATACGTATAATTGCCAATTAAAATTGGGTCAGTGTTTTCAAATTTACCTTTTCCAACTAAATATACCATAACATCACTGTTATCATTAGATAATTTCATGTATGATTTATCTAAATCATAATCTACACTATTTAAACCTAAACATTTAGCTGTTTGTTTATCAATATTTACAGCTTTAGAGCTTTCTACACAAAGCGCTTCATTTCTTACTGTACTAGTATTAAGTTTAAACCCTAGGTTACAATGTAATTTTGTCTTTTCTTGTAATTTTTCTAAAAAATTTGATAAACATGAATCTGCTTTTTCTGGATAGAAAGCATATAGTTGTGATTGTGATAATATATGTTTTCTTATTGAGGTTGCACTAGCATTAAGTGCATCTTGTCTAGTTGAAGAAATAGAATTTAATACCATTGGTACTGTTATAACTAGTATGATTGCTAATACTACTATTACTGCTAACAATTCTATTAATGTAAATCCTTTTTTATTTAATCTTCTTTTCATAATAATTAACTCCCTCTTATTATTAAAATTTATATATTTATGATATCATATTACCCCCCTCGGTCAAGAATTTTTTATCCAGCAATTTTTCTATTGTTTTTTTCTGAACTTCTTTTAGCAATCTTAATTTTTATTCACCAATTATTTTATATTTTCATTTTATCACGGTGTATAAATAAAAACAATCCACTTACACATAAAAAATCCACATAAACTTATTATATGTGGGTTTTAATACTCTTAATTTTTATACTATTTTATTTATTAATTATTAGATGTTGCAGTACGTCCCTCAAATTTTCCATCATTAGCACCATTCAATGTAACTTTCACTTTTCCATTTGCATCCCAACTAACTGTAGAACAATTGTTATCTGTGGTGTCTGATATTATATAGTCATTACTCAAATCTAAAATTGATTTTTCCTGAAGAGTAATACATCTATTAGATTGTGCAGTTAATTTCCCATCATCATCAAATACAGCATCAGTGGCAAAATTATCTTCTGCTTTTCCAAGTGCTTTAAGACCTAATTGTTCCTCGTAGAACTTAGCTACTGAGTTTGCACTTGCTTGTAATGCATCTTGTCTAGTTGATGATATAGAATTTAATACCATTGGTACTGTTATAACTAGTATGATTGCTAATACTACTATTACTGCTAATAATTCTATTAATGTAAATCCTTTTTTATTTAATCTTTTTTTCATATAAATCCTCCTATTTTTCATAATATTAATATATCATAGCAGGATAAAATAATCAATAATTTAATTTAAAAAAATAGTTATTTGTCAATTTTGTAATAGTAAACCAATGTAGAACCATATTTTTTATTTTTAAATTGTATTAAATGATCTATTTTTTCATCAAGGTAATTTTGATCTACTTCACAAACTATTATACCGTTTTTATTTAATAAATTATTTTGAGATATATATAATAAAATATCATTAATAATATGCATAGCATAAGGAGGATCTAAAAAAATAATATCAAATGATAGATTATTATCTTTAAAATATTTAAGTGCTTCTTTGTAATCTTTTTTTAAGATAGTACATTTATTATTTATCTTAAAATTAGTTATATTTTCATTTATAGTTTTGATAGCTTCAATATTGTTATCTACAAAATAACAATTTTTTGAGCCATTGCTTATAGCTTCAATACCTAATGAACCACTACCAGCGAATAAATCTAAGCAAATAGAATCAGGAATATATGCTTGTATACTTGAAAAAATGCTTTCCTTTACCCTATCCATAGTAGGTCTAGTGCTATCCAAAGTAAATCCTTTAATTATTCTACCTTTTAAATTACCACTTATTACTCTCATAATCTCACCATATTATTTTTGTAAGTTTAAAATTTCTTTTTCAGATAATCCAGAAATTTCGGAAATAGTTTTTAAATCAATATTTTTTGCTATCATATTTTTTATTAACTGAGCTTTACCTTCAAGTATACCTTGTTGTTTCCCCTGATGTATACCTTGTTGTAATCCTTGTTTCAATCCTCTTTGAAGACCCTTTTGAAGTCCCTTTTGAAGTCCTTTTTGAAGTCCTTCTTTCTCAGCTTCCATTTTCGCACTTTTTATCATTGTATTTCTAACTTTTCTTTCTACTATTTCCCTATCATACATCCCTATTAATCCTTCATCTTCTGATAAATCTACTAGCCTGTCTTTTGCTTTCTCCATAGTATCATCACCCTTTACTATTTCTTCTATCTTTTTTACATCACTCATTGTTAATAATAACAACTCTTTCTCTTCTTTTGTTAATTCTTTTTTTTCATTATAATATATTCTTTTTACTTTATCTAGGTTTACATGATACTTTTCATAATTTTCGTTCTCTACTAGCCCCCTTTCTTCGTCCATTATTTTAAATTTTATTATTACTCTTTCATCAAATTTTGTGAACATATCAAAATTTATTTGTATTATCTTCTTTTCTTCTATATAATCTTTCCCACTTATAAATTGTTCTGCTGCCAACTTTTGTTGGTAGGCATTATTCTTTGTAAATAATCCTTCATAGTAATCTTTATTCATCTCTAAGTTTATTCTATTATTTAGTACATCTACTATTAAATCTGAAGTCTTCTTCTTTTCTATTGCCTTACTGTTTATATGTTCACTATTTCTTATTATCACATTGTCTTTTATTACTTTTTTTGGTATTTTTGTTACTATATTTATTAGATCAACTAAATAATCTCTACATTCTTCTGATGTTAATAATGCTTTAAATACTGGATCATATACTGCTGGTATTATTTCTCCTTTTTTTTATTACTTTTCTTATTTTTATCACCTCTTTCTATTACCTTTTAACACAATATTTTTTGATTGTAAAACATACAATTAGTTATTTTATTTCTATAATCAATCATAAAAATTAAAAATTACAGAGCATTTTTTTATCTCTGTAATTTTTAATTATATATTGAACTAAATTATTGATTTTATAAATTATTTTAATACATTAAAAAATGATGAAATTAAATCTAACTTATCTACAAAGTTATTAATTTTATCCCCAGGTCTTAATTTATATCTTTCTTTCATTTCTTCATTAAACAAATTCAAACTTTCAGGATTTCTATTTAAATATTTATACCAATTAGAATTTTCTCTTAAATACCTTTGCAAGTTTTGATTGTTTTTAATTTTAAATTGCAAATCTAAATTCATTTAATCCTCAAACATTTTATTGGTTGGTCTTGGAGTATAAATATTTTTTGTAGTAGGTTTAGTTCCTTTATCTCCTACAAATTCACTAATAAATCCCAAAAACTTTTGAATAGAAGTAATATTTTGTTGTAATACTTCTGGTTTAATACTTTTAAGACTATTAAATAGATCACTCATTGAAGGATTAGTAGAAGTTCTATTTTGATAATCATTAGTATAATTTTTTTCATTTCTTAAATAAGTATCCCAAGCTTCATTATTCTCATCATATAAACTATATAATTCATAAAATTTTTGCCAACTTGATTCTCCACTTTTTACATATTTAATTAATTCAGGATGAGCTTGCACAAAAGTCTTAAATTCTTCTTTACTTTTCATTATGACCACCTAATAAAGTATATGCAAATTTAAGAATATATGTACTTTTTTGTATGGGTATTTTTCTCTTTTTTATTAAATAATTTTAAATATTGTCTAAGAAAATTTAATTTTTCTAATTCGGTAGTATAAATCAAATTTGAAAGTTCTAAAGCCTTATCTAAATTAATAACTTTGCAATTAAAAATAGAACTTTTATTTTTATCATGTAAACTGAATTTTTCATTTATTAATTTCTCATTATAATAATTACTCTTACAATAAAGAATTAATTTTATAAAAAATGAAATATTATTTTGAATAATAGTACTATTTAAAGTTCCTGCAGGAACTCTTATTTCTAAAGTTTCAAAGGTACTAAATCTTAAGGCATAAGTCTTGTCTAATAAAATAAATTTTAATTTGTCTATTATTTCAGTTTTGGTGTATTTTTGTTCAAACATTTTAAAAATTTCCATACCGATTTCTTTAGCATAACTATTAATCTTATTTCTTATTTGTAGCTGTTCATTACAAGAAAAGTAATAAATAATATCTTCATAAATTGTCCATACTTTTAGAAATCTAATAAAGTAATCCAAATTATTTTCAAATATATTTATCCCAATATGAATATGATTAGAACAGTTTCTATCAATTTTAGCTCCCATTTTAATTAAAAAATCACACGCGTATTTTAAAGTTTTCCAACTATTTATACTATCATTAAGTATAGGAGTAACAAGTTCTCCACCAAGTACGTTATTTCTCACATCTCTATGCATTACGGTGCTTTCTTTTTCCAATTTGTAATTTGATAATTTATTTTGTCTTTGCCTTTTAGCTAATTTCCATTTTACATCGTAAAATCTAGCATTTACAAATTCTATCTCAGTTCCGAAAGTTATATTTTTAGGAATATTAATTGAACTAACATATTTAAAATTTATTCCATTTATTTTATTTATTACATTATTATTCATAGCATCACCAAATTTAGTGATTATTATACTATTTTTTAAATTTTAATCAAGTATTATTAACTTTTTTATGAAGCACACTATTTATACCTTTACTTAAAGTTTCAGATAACTTATCAATTAAAAAATCTACTTCTTTTGGAGTAACCATCAAATTATAATCTATTGGTGATAATACCTCATAAATTAATGAGTGAATTTCTTCATCAGTTAATTCACCTAATAATCCTATATACTTTTTTTTATTTTCTATGTCTAATTCTTTTACTTCTTTTTTTAAATAATTAGTTTTTTTTATGGAAAGTTTATTTGCTGGATTATTAATATTTGCTTCAGTATAAGAAAAGTGTTTAATCATATATTGAATAGTATCTGAAACAATCGTTACTGCATCTACTACAGTTGGTATTCCTACTGCAATTACAGGAATTCCCAATATTTCTTTACTAATTTCTTTTCTAGAGTTTCCTACTCCACTACCAGGATGGATTCCCGAATCAGTCATTTGAATAGTTTTATTAACTCTAGAAATAGATGAAGCAGCTAAAGCATCTATAACAATTACAAAATCAGGTTTTACAGTATTTACTACATTTTTAATTAAATCAAGTGTTTCAATTCCAGTAATTCCCATTACTCCAGGATTAAAAGCAGATACACACCTAAATCCTTCATCTACTGCATTTTTATTTAATTTAAATAAATGACTTGTAACAATTATATTATCAACAGTTTTAGGTCCTAAAGCATCAGGACTTGAATGTTCATTACCAAGTCCTACAATTAGTGCGGTACTATTATCATTAATATTTAATTCTTTTAATAATTTTTTTAAATAAGTAGAGAATACCTTTATTACTTTATTTCTATTATTAAAGTCAGTGACATCATCAAATTCAATTGTAGTATACCTGCCTCTTTTTTTATTTAATTTAGTTTCATATTCTTCTTTAACTAAAACACTAGTAACTAAAATATTTCCTATCATATCTTTTTTTACTAAAATATTTTTATCATTAAGAGAATCAATACTATCAATTACTAAGTCAGTTCTAACTTGATATTTTTTCATATCAATATCACTCATAAGCATCACCAATATTAGTTTATCTATAATATAAAATTTTATTGCATCAAATTAATAATTTAACATAAAATATTAATGTGAAAAAATATTTTTCACATTAATAAATAAGCAGATGATCTATCATCTGCTTATTTTTTGGGATAAAAGTTAATTTTTAGTTGCATTTTTAGCTTTATTTTGTTAAAATTTATATTGTCTTATAAAAAGGAGGATTACTATGCCAAATATTAAGAGCGCTAAAAAACGTGTTAAAGTAATTGCAAAGAAAAAAGTTAATAATAATGATTTTAGAGCAAGTATGAGAACAGCAATTAAAAATGTTGAAAAAGCTACTGAAAAAAGTGTAGCATTAGAAAAATTAAATATAGCTATTCAAAAAATTGATAAGGCAGTATCAAAAGGTTTAGTTCATAAAAATTATGCAGCTAGACAAAAATCACGTTTAACTAAAAAAGTTAATGAAATGAAATAATTAAAAAGGCAGGTTTATTTACTGTCTTTTTTGTGGTAAAATTATTTTGGTGATTGAATTTATGAAAAATAGTGTTAAATATATTATTTTAGTACTGTGCATTTTAGCGAGTCTTTATTTTATAGATGATATTAAAAAGTTTTTCACTGAACCTTTAAAAAAAGATGCTGAAAAACAAGAAATCCAAATTCCAAAAATTAATGAATATAAAATTTTTGAAGGTAATTATTATTATGTACAAGATACAAACAAGTTTGTACCTTCAAATAAACAAGATATTTTAAATATCATTTATACTGTATTAAATTCTGGATGGGAAAATTTTACTTTTTACTGTCCTAAAGGTTATACTACTTGTGTAGATGATGTAACAGAAATAACAAATGATGATGAAACTTTATCTAATATAAATAATTTTGTTCATCCATTTAACTCATTTAAAACTGTTGAAACTAATTACACTACTAGTGGTGAAATTACTCTTATAATCCACAAATTATATAACGAAGAACAAATTAAAACTCTCAATAAAAAAATTGATGAACTATATAATGAACTTGTAACAGATAATATGACTGATACAGATAAAATTAAAGTAATACATGATTATATAATAAATAACACTAAATATGATGATGCAAAAATTAGCGGAATTACTAAGGATAATTCAAATAATGCTTATGGAGTTTTAATAGATGGTTATGGAATATGTAGTGGTTACACAGATGCTATGGCACTGTTTTTGAATAAAATGAATATTCAAAATATTAAAGTATCTAGTAGTAAACATATTTGGAACTTAGTATATATAAATGGACAATGGTCAAATTTAGATTTAACCTTTGATGATCCTATAACTGAAACTGGTGAAGACATTCTAAGTCATGATTACTTCTTAATAGATAGCAAATCAATGATAGAAAAAGATAAAAGCAATCAACATGATTTTAATAAAGAAACTTTTGTAGAAGCAGTTAAATAAAATTACTGCTTTTTTTCATATTTAATACATAATTCTTACACAATTTAGATATATACTTAATTTATAGAAAGGATGATGTGTATAGAAAAATAAAGAAAATAAAAATTATTAATAATAAAGAAAATCTTCCATTTTATACTCTCACTATTTACTTTTAAAAGGATAGAACTTTTAGCTTTCTATCCTTTTTTTATTGTATTAAAAAATTTATCAAATATTTTTTTATTATTAACTTCAAATGGAGCTTTTTCTGGATGCCATTGTACTCCAAGAGCAAACTTTTTATTTTTAAATTCAATTGCTTCAATAATATTGTCAGTACTATATGCAGAAACAATAAAATTATCAATATTTTTAATGGCAGATTTATGAAAAGAATTTACTTTAATTTTTTCTTTTTTTATTATTTGATACAAAAAACTATTTTTATTTAATATAATATCATGAGTTGAATTAAAATTTGAAAATTTATGATTATTATGATTTTTTAAATCTATTAATTCTATATTATAATAATTAAGAGAGGCAAGAAGCTCCGCACCTAAACAAATACCTAAAACAGGAATATCATTATCTATAAAATATTTAGCGATCACTTTATCATAATCAAAAAAATCGTCTCCACCTTGTAAGATTAATCCATCTAAATTTTTTACTTCAGCTATTAGTTCTTTTTTTTGAATATCATTTAAAACTTTATGAGGATCATAAACATTAGGAGCAAGTGGTATTGGTATACAATCATAACTAATTATAATTTTTCTAAAACTATCTAATAATGAATATACCTCTTTTCCACTTTTAATTATTTCCGGTCTTAATACAACTCCTACTCTTTTTTTCATAAATTTCTCCTTTAAAAAAATGAATAAATTATAAATATTTATTCATTGATTTCATCATTTGATTAACTTGTTTTTGAGAAGGCTTTCTTCCCATTTGTGTCATCATTGCTTTTATCATTTCTTCATTAATAGGTGGATTTTTTTTCATATAATTCTTAGTAACTTTTTGAGAAATAAAAAATCCTGCTACTAACCCAACTATTAACCCGATTACTACTTGTAAAATATCTAACCACATAACATTTCCCTCCAAAATAATTGTACTAAAATTTCTAAACTTATACAATAGGTTTCATTATATTATTAAGCCAAAAATAATCTTGATTACTAAAGTCACATACAAAAAGTTTAGAATCATATTTGTATAAATCTTTTAAAAATTTTGATATTTCTTTATCAGTTTTTAATAATATATGTGAATTATGAACAGTAAGTGTAGAGTTCTCATTATTAAATCTATCATGAATAATATGTTTATTAATATTTTTAATATAAGTAATATTACTACTTTCTATATTATAAATATATGTATTAACTTTCTCTTTATTAAAAGGAAGTGCAAATTCATTAAAAAATTTGTATCCAAGGATTACATCCCTTTTTTCTATTTTACATAATTCTTCTAATACATCAAAAAGAACATATTCTTTTTTATAATATAAATTATATACTGGTTCTTTAATTTTAAAAATATAAAAAATTCTCATAAGTATCACCTATGAGAATTTTACTTTATTCTTGATTTATTTTTTGTCGTTTTTTAAATTTTAATAAAATTTTATTTAAAAAATTCTTCCCTAAAATTGCATCCACTACTTTTAATTTATAAGTTAGAGCAAAGTATATTACTGCCCCTACTAAAGAGTATAATATTACTACAAGGATTGAAATCATTCTTGAAGAATTATTTAATGGAACTATAAATTTTAATAAAGTTAAAACTATAAACATTATTACTAGTGATAAAATTATACGAGCAACAACTTTTATAGTCTTGCTGTAATCTACTTTAATATCTTTTTTAAGTGATAATAAATTTATAAATATAGTTATTCCAAGACCTATTAGAGTAGCAGTAATAGAACCATAAAAGCCATGTAATCCTAAATTTTTAGTTAGTATCATTAAAGGCACATTAAAAATTATTTTAAATAATATTCCACTAAATATACCAATATATACTGTTTTATACTTGTTAACTGCTTGAGTCATTACTACACTTATATTAAATACACAGTTAAATAAAGCAATAAATACACTATATTTAAATACAATTGGACCCCAAGTATTTACTCCGTAAAAGGCGTTAAATACTGGAACAGATAAATAACTTAAACCTAAAGTAATTGGTAAAGCAATAAAAAGTAAAACTTGAATTGCTTGATTAATTTTTCTTCTAACATCATCTAACTTCCCGGAAACGAAACTGCCAGTAATATTTGGAATTAAACTAGTAGTAAGTCCAATAGAAATAGCAATTACAATACTATTTAACTTATTACCCCAAGTGTTGATAACCCCAATTACACTTTCAGCTTCTTTAATTGTATATCCTAAATTATGAGTCATAGTTTTAACAACAGTAAGCATGTCTACAAATTCATATATAGATAACGTAATTCCAAAGACTACAAATGGAATTGCATAAGTAATAATTTTTTTAGAAATTTCTTTTGAAGAAATTTCTCTTTCTTCTCTTTTTTCTAAAGCATCACGATTTAATTGTTCTCTATGTTTTCTAATTTTCCTAAGTACATACCATAATGCTCCTATTGCTCCTACAGTAGCTCCAAAAACGGCAACTCCAACAGCATTAGTCATTCCTAAATGAAAAACATTTAAAAAAGTATAACTACCTGCTAATATTACTATAACTCTTATAATTTGTTCTATTATTTGACTATAAGAAGAAGGTGCGATAAACTTGTGTCCTTGTAAATAACCCTTAGAAATACTTAGTATAGGTACAAAAATAATTGCAGTTGAAATTATTCTTACAACAAAAGTAATATCTTCAATTGTATTACCCCCAATATTATCTCCAATGATAGCTTTGGCAATACTAGGAGCAAAAATAAATAAAATAATAAAAGATAAAAGACCTAAAACGGTTACTATTATACTACCTATTTTGTAAGCTTTTTCTTTAGTATAATAATAGCCTAATGTATTATATTCACTTACTATTTTACTCATTGCTGAAGGCAGTCCAATAGTAGATAATGATAAAAATAAATTATAAATTGTGTATGCATATCCATATAATGAGCCGTTTTGTTCACCAATTATATGATAAAATGGAATTACATACACTATACCTAAAAATTTAGCAACAAATATTGCGAAAGTAGCAATAAAGGCTCCATTTATAAATGAGCTTTTCTTCATAAAATCACCTACTATTTATACAGTATAAGAGCAGAAAAACAATAAATTTGTTCTTCATGGTCAATAGCTACTGATACCTGAAATTTAATATCAATTATTTCTCTATCTTCTTCCTCTAAAAAAGAATTTATTGCCTCTTCTAAATCCTTTTCATGATCTTCATCAAATACTTTTACTTTCATTTATATCACCTATTAAAATAATAGATAATATAAATTAATAAAAATGTCTAATTATGTTAATAAAATAATTATATCACGAAATTTAAATTTTATAAAAAGTTTAGTTGATAAAATGTTTATTTTTGATATAATTAATATGTAAAAGAAATTTTATCCAAAATAAAAAGGGATATATTTGAGTGGTGGATTATCAAATACTATTCTTAAGTAATATCTAGTAATTAGTTACTAGATTTTTTATTTAATTACTAATAAAAGTATTTAATGAAAATATATCCCAATAACATTATATCATAAATTAGCCAGTTGTAAACATTTTTTGTTGATATTTTAATTCATTACTCTTTTAAACATTTTTTCTAATTCATATTTAGTAAAATTTATAATTGTAGGTCTACCATGTGGGCAAGTATATGGATTATTACATTTTCTTAAATCATTAATCAATACCTCCATTTCCTCTTTACTAAGATTATCATTAGCTTTTATACTCATTTTACAAGCCATAGTCATTGCTACTCTATCATTGAATTTTTCTAAAGTAAAATGATCTTTCATTGTAATAATCAAATCAAATATTTTTCTTATTGCTTCTTCTTCATGTTCTTTCGGAAGCCACAATGGATGACTTTTGATAACAAAACTATTCATTCCAAATTCATTAATATCAAAATACATATTAGTAAGTAATTCCATATTATCTTTAATAGTTATAAATTCATTTATAGGTAATTCAATAGTAATAGGAAATAACATAGAAATTTTTTGATCATTAGGATGCGAAAGCATATAACTTGTTTTTTCGTAATTTATTCTTTCTTTTGCCGCATGTTGATCTATTAAATATAGACCTAAATCATTCTGACAAATTATATAAGTTCCAAATGCATAACCCGCTACATAAAGTTCAGGTATATAGTCTTTTTTTACTGGCTGTTCCAAAACTTCAGTTTTAACGCTTTTATTTTCCAGGAAATCTTCATTTATTTCAATCTTAGTTTCTTGATTTTCATAAGGATTAATAAAACTATTATCACTTTTAACAAAATCTATTTGTTCTTGTATAACATTAAGCTTTGGTTCTTCTTCACTATATTTAATTACTGGCTCAATTTTAGGAATTAAGTTTAAATTATTTAATCTATTAGTAATTGTATTTTTAATTAAAGTTTTTAAAACATCTATTTTAGAAAACTTAATATCCATTTTAGTAGGATGTATATTTACATCTATTAAACTTGGGTCCACTTCTATTTTTAGTATTACAATTGGAAATTTAGTTTCAGGCATATATGTGTGATAAGAATCTATTATAGTTTTATTTATTTCATTATTTTTAACTACTCTACCATCTACTAAAGTAATTACATTATTCCTAGTAGCTCTTGAAATAACTGGTTTTGAAATAAAACCTTCAATACTATAATCTTCTGTTTCCCCTTTAATTTCTAGCATATTCTTAGTTACTTCTATACCGTAAATAGAATTAATTACTTTTAATAAATTTCCATCACCAATCGTATTTAATATTTCTCTATTATTGTTAGTAAGAGTAAATTTTATACCAGGATAAGAAAGGGCAATTCTATTTAAATAATCTACACAATTTGAAAGTTCAGTATTTAAACTACTTAAATGTTTTAATCTAGCAGGAGTATTATAAAATAAATTTTTAACAGTTATTATTGTTCCTTTTCTAGATTCACATTTTTCTTGTTTTACTAAATTTCCTCCTTTAAAATGAACAACTTCTCCTACACTTCCAGTACTACTTTTTAAAATGACTTCACTTACAGAAGCAATTGAAGGAAGCGCTTCACCACGAAATCCTAAGGTATCAATTCTATAGAGATCTTCTTCATCAATAAGTTTACTTGTAGCATGTCTTTGAAAAGCCATTAAAGCATCAGCTTCATCCATACCAATACCATTATCAGTTACTTTAATTTCTTTAGTACCAGAGTCTATTAGATCAACTCTAATTTCTGTACTATTTGCATCTATTGAATTTTCTACTAATTCTTTAACAACAGAAACACATTTTTCTACTACTTCTCCAGCAGCAATTTTATTTGAAAGGACTTCATCCATTATATGTATTTTACTCATAAATACCACCACTATTAGTTTACCAAATTTAAAATAAAAAAGAAAGAAATTAGAAAACT
The DNA here is from genome assembly GCA_944372455.1 of uncultured Bacilli bacterium. GTDB lineage: Bacteria > Bacillota_I > Bacilli_A > RF39 > UBA660 > SIG205. The sequence goes on along the minus strand of CALVZF010000015.1, from coordinate 8,735 downwards.
TCTTTCCTTATTTTAATTTAATTTGTTTTGTTGTTGTATCAATATTATAGGTAATAGGATTATGTTCTATTTTATTATAGATAGTATATTTTCCTAACTCTATTGCATTATATTCTTTTGTTTCATCACCAATTTTAACTAGTGCGACTACTGGATCTAAAACGTTAGTTTTATAATTATTCCATACAGTATCAAATGATTCTATATTTTCATTTAAAGAAGCATTACCTAAACAAGCAGTTGTAAATTCGTTAAGATTATATAAAGTAGTATAAGAATCATCTAGTCCAGTTTCTCTAATTTTATTTAAAGCACTTTCCTTAATTTTTAAATTAGAAATAGTATTTTCTCTTGTAGCTTTTGTAGAACTATCTTTAAAAATTCCTAATTGTCTATTTTCATAATCTAAACTTAATAATGTACTTACATATTCTTTATCTATATCTTGTTTTGTTAATCCTTTAGTTCTATATTCGTATTCTTTTAAAGTTACAAATGCATTTTCTCCATACATTTCGTCAAATTGTTTTTGTAATAATACAATATTATCACCAGTTAAATATTGATTATAAGCTTCTTCTCCTAATAAAAATTTAGCTTTTTTATTGAAACTTTCTTCTAATGTTTGATTACCTAATTTGATACCATAATAACTATTTTGTTCCATAACATAGTTATTAGTATTTTCTTTTGCCATAGCAGGAGTTGCAGTCATTGTAGTAGCTAATAAAATAGCACTAATTTCATTTTTTAAATTTTTCATTTTAAATTCCCCCTTTAATAAAACGATTTGTATTATACAATAAATTTAAAAATTTGTCAAATTTAAGGATTTTTAATTAAATTTTTATAATATTCAAATCTACTAATAGCTTCTTTTTTATTTTTTTCTATAAGTTCTAAAGCTTCTTTGGGGTTTACTTTTTTTAACATTCTATATCTAGTTTCATTATTTAAAAATTCTTCAAATAAATCAAAATTAGGCTCCTTGTAATCAAGTATTAATTTTCCTTCTGTTGGGTTATATCTCAAAAGTGGGAAATAGCCACACTCTACTGCTTTTTCTTCCTCGCTAATACTGTTAGTCATTCCGCCTATTATTCCATGTGAAATACAAGGTGAATAAGCAATAATTATTGCAGGACCATCATATTCTTCTGCTTCTTTAAATACTTTAATCGCTTGAGCCATATTAGCTCCTAAAGAAATAGTACCTACATAAACGTGAGGATATGATAAAGCTATTCTAACCATATCTTTTTTGTAAGTTTTTTTACCAGAAGAAGCAAATTTTGCTACTGCACCTATTCTACTAGATTTAGAGGCTTGACCTCCAGTATTAGAATATACCTCAGTATCTAAAATTAATATTTTAGCTCTATCATTTGTAGATAAAATATGATCAATGCCACTATATCCAATATCGTAGGCCCAGCCATCTCCACCTACTGACCAAACTGTTCTAGCTATTATATAATCTTTTAATTCTTTTAATTCCATTGGTACTTTTGAATAATCTAATTTTTCGTATACATTTTTAGTATTAACATAAGAATTAGGATTATCTAACCATTTTACGAATAAAGAATTAGTTAGATCATCTACATTATTCATATTTTCTTCCATAATTTTTTTAATTCTATTTCTAATAATATTATTTCCCATTAAAATTCCATAGCCAAATTCTGCATTATCTTCAAATAAAGAATTAGCCCAAGGTACACTATAAGGAGTAGAAGGAGCACTAGCTCCATATATTGATGAACAGCCAGTAGCATTTGCGATTATTAATTTATCACCAAAAAGTTGAGTTAAAAGTTTTAAATATGGGGTTTCACCACAACCCGCACATGCACCTGAAAATTCAAATTTAGGAGTTTTAAATTGACTTCCTCTAATTGTATATGGATTTAATAATTCTTTTTCGGTTATATTTTTAATTAAATAATCACTTATTTTATCTTGATGAAGTTTTATTTCTTCCTCTACTTTTGAAGGTACTAGAGCTTTTTCACCCTTTTTACCTGGACAAATATTTACACATAACATACATCCTGTACAATCTTTAACTGAAGTTGAAAGAATATATTTATACTCTTGCATGTCTTTTCCAATCATTGTAAGACATTGTTCTTTAATAGCTGGAGGCATTTTATCATATTCTTCATCACTTACTATGTGAGGTCTTATAACTGCATGTGGACATACAAGACTGCACATATTACACTCTATACAGTTTTCTTTAACCCAATGTGGAACTATATCACTTACTTTTCTTTTTTCTTTTTTAGAAGTTCCACTTGCTAATCTACCATCCACACTATCTAAGAATTTAGAAACTGGTAAATTATCCCCCATTTGATTATTTATAATATCAAATGTACTTAAATTTTCTATAGGTTTTGCTTCTTTCAAAACTATAAGTTTACTATTATCAATAAATTCTATATTTTTTTCAGTATTATCAATTGCATTATTATTACTTTCAACTATTTTTTCACTCTTTTTAGAATAAGTATTTTTAACCCACTCTTTAATTTTATCTTTAACATAACGGTATTCTAACATTCCAGTAATATTAAAGATCGCACTTTCCATTATTGTACTAATTTTATTATTTAAACCGTTTTTATTAGCTAAATTATGTGCATTAATGATATAGAATCTTAATTTTTTAGCTTTAATAATTTGTTTAATATTATTAGGTAAATGTTGGTTTAATTCTTCTTTGGTTAATTTAGTATTTAAAAGAAAAATCCCTTCATCTTTAATATTATCTAAAACTCCGTATTTATATATATAACTTTCCTTTGAAACTACAACTAAATCTGGATTATCAACATAATAAGTACTTCTAATTGGTTCGTTTGAAAATCTTAAATGACTTTTAGTTATTCCTCCACTTTTTTTAGAATCGTATTGAAAATAACCTTGAACATAATTTTTGGTATTATCTCCTACTATTTTTAAAATATTTTTAGAAGCACTAATCATTCCATCTGAACCATACCCATATATTAGAAAACTTACACTTTTATCATTAATTTTGAAATTATCATCTATTTTAATACTTAAATTAGTTACATCATCATTTATTCCTACTGTAAATCCATGAAATCTTTTTTCATTATCTAAAAATTTATATACTGCCATTATTTCTTTTGGAGAAGTATTTTTGCTTGATAGTCCATATCTACCCCCTAATATTTCAATCTTTTGATCTTTTAGAGCAGAACAAACATCTAAATAAAGAGGTTCACCAATACTACCTGGTTCTTTAGTTCTATCTAAAACGGCAATCTTAGAAACAGTTTTTGGTAAAACTTCTAATAAATATTTAGTAGCAAAAGGTCTATATAAGTGAACAGTAATTAAACCTACTTTTTCATTTTTATTATTTAAATAATCTACTACTTCTTTTATGGTTTCTGTTACACTACCCATTGCTATAATTATTTTAGTAGCAGATTCATCTCCATAGTATGTAAAAGGTTTATATTCTCTTCCTGTAATTTTATATACATTATCCATTGCTTCTTTTACTATATCTGGTACTTTATGGTAAAAAAGATTCCTTACTTCTGTAGCTTGAAAATAAATATCGTCATTTTGGGCACTACCTTTAGTAAAAGGATTATTAGGATTTAAAGCTTTATTTCTAAATTCATTAATTTTTTCATAATTTACTATTTTTCTAATTTCATTTTCATCAATAATTTCTATTTTTTGTAATTCATGACTAGTTCTAAAGCCATCAAAAAAATGTAAAAAAGGGACGCTAGAATTAATAGCTGCCAAATGAGCTACTAATGATAAATCATGAACTGATTGAACGCTTGATGAAGAAAGAAGTGCAAATCCAGTCATGCGTGTCGCATAAATATCTTGGTGATCTCCTAAAATACTTAAAGCATGAGTAGCTAAACTTCTAGCTGCTACATGAATTACTCCTGGTAATAATTCTCCGGCCATTTTATACATGTTTGGGATCATCAAAAGAAGTCCTTGACTAGCGGTATAAGTAGTTGATAAAGCTCCACTTGATAAAACTCCGTGCATCATACCTGCCGCACCTGCTTCAGATTGCATTTCTACTACTTTAATCTTATCATCAAATATATTTAATTTACCTTCATTGCTCCAATCATCTATATGTTCAGCCATTGGGCTAGATGGAGTGATAGGATAAATTGCTGCTACTTCCGTAAATAAATAAGAATTTAAAGCACAAGCTTCATTACCATCTATTGTTTTATATTTTTTCATATTTTTCACCTTCTTAAGTCTATTTAATTATATAATAAAGTATATTTAAAAACAATGAATTTTAAAAGACAAAATTTACCTTGACATAATAATTAAGATGGTATTTGATACCATCTTAATTATTCAACAGATTTTAAAGATTCTATCATATCAATCTTTTTAAGTTTAAAGTGAGTTACTAAAAGTACTAATGCAGAAAAGAATAAAGTAATTCCAAAACTTAGAACATAGCTTATAAATTTAATATTTTTACTAAACATTATAAAATCCATTTCAGCAGTTTTCATAACAAAAGCATGTAAGAAAACTCCTAAAAATAAACCTACAAAAATACCGATAATCGTAAGAGTTACTGTCTCTTTATAGATGTAACTAGATACTTCTTTATCATAGAATCCCAAAACTTTTATAGTTGCAATTTCTCTAATTCTTTCAGTAATATTTATAGTAGTTAAATTATATAAAACTACAAAAGCAAGTAAGCATGAAGCTCCTAAAATAACTAAAACTATTTTATTTAAACTACTTACCATAGTATCAAATGTTTTAATGTTATTATATGTAAAATTTACATTTAAAACTTTTCCACTATCTATTAAATTAGTAGCTTGTTGATCTTTATTTTCATTATTACTATTAAATAATATTATATTATAATTAGGTTTTGTACCAAAGATTTTTTCATAGTAATTATTACTCATATACATATAGTGATAAGCATAATTTTCTACTATTTCATTTACTTTAACTATAAATAAACTATTGTCGCTATTTCTAATTTTAATATTTTCACCCTTTTTAATCCCTAATAGTTGTGCCATCTTTTCAGTTATAATTACCCCATCATCATTAAGTTCATATTGTTCTGTAGTAGTTCTATTACGTAAATCAATAAACTTATCAATTTTATTAGTTTGAGGCACCATTAAATAAAAGTCATGTTTTTTATCCGAAGTTTTAAATGAAAATAATTCTTGACGAACAAGTAACTTATCAGTAATTTTTTCTTTTTCCAATATTGTTTTAAACTCGTCGTCAATTGTGTTTATTTCTTCATTTAAAACCAGTAAACCAGTATATTTAAAAATTTTACCATATTGTAATTTTACAATACTAGAAATTCCGTCTCTAAGACCAAATCCAGTGAGAGTTAGTGCGGTACAACCGGCAATTCCAATTATAGTCATAAATATTCTTTTTTTGTATCTAAATAAATTTCTAATTGTAACTTTTCCAGTAAAAGAAATATGTCTCCAAATCCATTTAATGTTTTCTAAGAATATTTTTTTACCTTTCTTAGGTGGTTTAGGTCTTAATAGTGATGCAGGTTGTTCTTTTAATTCATTATAACATGAGAAAACAGTTACTGAAAGTATAAGTAGTATTGCTACTAAAGTGATTAAAGTAAACATTAAAGGATCAATATAAATTATAATATTAGGCAAATAATAAGTAAATGAATAAACTCCAAAAATTACTCTTGGTAAAACATTATAACCAATTAAAAGACCTATAACAGAACCAAATAAAGTGGCTACTAATACATATATTAAATAACTACTTATTATTTTAAAATTGTTATATCCTAAAGCTTTATATATTCCTATTTCTCCTCTTTCTTCTTCTACCATCCTAGTCATTGTATTTAAACAAACTAGTGCGGCAACTAATAAGAAGAAAACTGGAAAAACACTAGCAATTGCATCTACTCTTAATGCATCATTTTTAAAATCTGTATATCCAGGATTATCTGTTCTATCTAGTACATACCATTTAGGTTTAGGCATCTTTTCTAATTCTTGTTTTTGTGCTTCTATTTTATCATATGCTTCCTGAATCTTGTTTTCAAAAGAAGTATTTGCAGCTTCATAATCTTTATACCCTGCTTCTAAAGAAGCTTCACCTGTTATTATTTCTTGTTTAGCTTCTTCTATTTTATTATTAGCTTTTTCAATTTCAGAATAATAAGTTTTTTCTTCAGTGTTAATTTTAGTTTCTGTTTCAGCTAAAAGTTTTTTAGTATTTTCTAATTCTATTGGAGCATTTAAAAATTGTTGTTCTTTTTTCTTTAATTCTTCTTCCTGTTTATTTAAAATTTCTAATTTTTGATTATACTCTTCTAAAGGCATGTTATCCTTATTATTTTCTAATTCTAATTTTTGTTGTTCTAAATAAAGTTTTGTATCATTTATAAATTTTTCAGTCGTTTCTTTGGTATTATTATATTCAGTAAGTTTTTGTTGATAATTAGCTTTACCAGTTTCTAACTCCTTTTTGGCATTATTTATTTTTTCTAATCCACTTATTTTATTATTTTCTAATTCTTTTTGACTAGTAGCTAATCTCTTTTTAGCCGTTTCTAGTTTGCTTTTGCTCTCATCTAGTTTTTCTTTAGCGCTAGTTAATTCTCTAATACCTTTTTCACGTTCAATTTTTAATTCTGTTTCAACTTTTTCAATTTCATTATTCACTTGTTCTTGAATCTCTTCATATCTTCTAGTTTCCATAACAGGTTTTATCTTAGATAATTCATTTGTAACTTGATTAATTTTTCTTTCATACTCATCTTCATAAGAAATTAATGAAGTGGCATTTTTAACTTTTAAATAAAGTTCAGTATAAGCTTCTAATTTAAAATTTGATTCATTAATATATATGTAAGATTCTAGTTTACCACTACCAATATTAGTAATTCCCTTTTCAAGTCCAATATACATTGGAGAACGTATTAACCCTACTACTTTGTAACTAGTATTTTTTAAACTATCTTCTATATTATCAAGTGATAAATTAATTTCATAGCCAATTTTATATTTCCCTTCTTCTGCTAAACATTCATCATCACTTTGAGGCATTCTTCCCTCTTTAATCCAAGGAAGATTTACTTTTTTATTTAAAGCATGGACTCTAATTACCTCTTTATCCAAAAAGGCATCTATTGAATAAGTACCAATAACTTCTTCTATAGAATCTATTTTTGAAACTTCTTTTATGTCATCATTAGTAAGTCCTAAAGTACTAGTAATTTTAATATCCATTAATTTATAATCGTCATAATATTTATCACCAGTTAAATACATATCATATCTGGCACTTTTAATTCCAGCAAAAAATCCTACTCCTAGTAAAACAATAAAGAATAGAGAAAAAAATCTACCAAGTGAGCCTTTTACCTTCTTAATTGACTGTTTAAGTATAAGTTTCATATTACCAATTTATTTCCTTAGCATCTACTGGATTTTTATTTATAATAATATCTGATACTGTTCCATTTTTAATCTTGATAACTTTATCTGCAATATCTGCCATAACTGAATTATGAGTAATAATTACTACAGTCATTCCCATTGTTTTACAAGTATTTTGCAGTAATTCAAGAATTTTAGTACCAGTTTTACTATCTAAGGCTCCGGTTGGTTCATCACATAATAATAGCTTAGGATTTTTCGCAATCGCACGTGCTATTGCAACTCTTTGTTGTTCTCCACCAGATAATTGTGCAGGAAAATTATCCATTCTTTTTTCCAAACCTACTTGCTTTAACACTTTTTCAGGATTTAATGGATTTTTACATATTTGAGAAGCTAATTCTACATTTTCTAGTGCAGTAAGATTTTGTACTAAATTATAAAATTGAAATACAAATCCAATATCATATCTTCTATAGGTAATTAATTTTTTTCTATTATATTTAGTTATATTGTTACCATCTACATTTATAGTACCACCATCTGCTTTATCCATTCCTCCAAGTATGTTTAATACAGTTGTTTTCCCAGCTCCAGAAGGACCAAGAACTACAACTAATTCTCCTTTTTCAATAGAAAAACTAACTCCATCAAGAGCTTTTATTTTTATATCTCCCATCATATATTCTTTTCTAATATTTTTAAGTTCTATGTATGCCATAAAATCAGCTCCTTTAATTTTCAATTAATTTTTTAAGTACTTTAATTAAATTTTCATCATCTAACTTATTCCTTTTTTTAGGACCTTTAACACGTATTCCATGTTTTCTAAGCTTTGAATTTATATGTCTATTTAATAATAAAGTATTAATATTATTATTTGTATAAACATTTCCTTTTGAATTGATTACTTTTGCTTCTTTACTAAGTGAGATAATCGCTACTCCATAGTCATCCGTTATTATTATATCACCTTTTTGAATATCATTAACTAATTTTATATCTGCACTTTGACTTTTTTTGTCTACCATTATAAGATTTGAATATCTACTTTCTATATTGTGAGTAGTATCAAAATAAATATTTACTATTAAATTATATTCCTTAGCTACTTCTTCTATTAGTTTCACACTTGGACAAGCATCGGCATCTATTAATATTTTCATATTTTTCTCCTAACTAAAAAGAAAGAAGTCTATACTTCTTTTGGTTGTATAATAAATAGTGTTGGTGGAAAAATCACAGACACAGTTTTTTGTATAAAAAGGACATGTAATCTGA
>CALVZF010000014.1 GCA_944372455.1 uncultured Bacilli bacterium | reverse complement strand
TAAATATAAGGCCTACAAGGGCGGTAGAAAAAGGTAAATCAATTTTCTTATATCTTAAAGAAAATTAGTGTATAATGCTGTTAGTGGCATTAAAGAATTAAATTAAAGGTATAAATATTAGGTAAATAGAGATTTTGGAATCCCTTTTACTATGGTGCCAGTGAAAATTTACGACTTTTCTCTTTATTTATAAGAAGATTAGTCGTTTTTTATTAAAAAAAGAACTTTTAATGTTGTTCTGAATTGTTAATATAAAGTTTATTAGTTTTTCCACAAATACCATCAATAGATACCTTATAATGTTTAGCAAAGTCTATAATTAATGATGTTAATATCAAATTCTTACCTATATGATAGCTATGGAAATAAGAACAATAAATTTACAATTATAAATGATTTATTACAAATTTATGGTATAATATAATCAAAGTAGGAGGATAACAAAATGGAAACAAAAATTGTACTTACTGGTATTTTAAAAGATAAAGATTTACTTTTAGTAGTAAAAAGAAATGAAAACGATGAATTATATCCAGGAGCATGGGAATTTCCTGGTGGTCATTTAGAAGATGGTGAAACTCTAAAAGATGGTTTAAAAAGAGAATTAGAGGAAGAGATCGGGTTTACAGATGATTTTGAACCTATGATTACTCATTATTACGATGAAGTTAAAGAGAAGAATGGTAAGTTAATACATGATCTAGAAATTGATTTTATCATAAATGTAGATAGTTCTAAAATTAATGTTAAATTAAGTGAAGAACATTGTGATTATAAATGGGTTACCAAAGATTCTGATTATTTAGATGAATTTATCAAAGATAAATTATCAAATATATAGAACGTCATTTATAAAGGGGGAAGTATTATGAATGACAAAGAAAGTAAGATATTTTACGAAGTGTTAGATGTATTAAACAAAAAAAAGTTGAGCATCCAAAACTATTCAATAACACAAAGACAAAATTTCTATTCAAAGATGAAAGATTTATTTCTAACAATGTTGTGAAAGGAATAATTATGTTTGAATTAGATAATCAATATATAGTAGATATATATTGATAATGGTGTTGACAACATAGTTAATGGTTTATTAAATTTAAGATTTGATAATTTTGAACTTGCTAAGAAACAATATAATAAATCATTGGAATATTTAAATTATACTGATATTACAACCATATTAGTTAATGGGAAACAACAATTATTAAGTTTCAACTAAAATATGCTTAAATTATGCTAAAAATATCATTGATTTATATTTGTCAAGTGATATAATGTAATAAAAGTGTGTCTTCAAAAGGAAATGCACTTTTTATAAGGGAAAAATAAAAAATTTAATCAAAAAAATTGAAAATAATTAAAAATATGATATATTATTAGATGTCAAAGGAATTTTATCCCATGACAAAAAGTGTAGAAAATGGGCAATTTTAAAAACTAAATGCACAATTATCTACATTGATATTTCATAAGATATATGGCAATTTATTTGTCAAAAAAGATTTATAACTACCAATTATAAATATCTTTTTTATTTTTTTAATTTGTTAAGTTTAGTTATTTTATAAATTGTAGTCAAGGTTGAAATAAACGCTGCGCGACCTTGACAAACAATTAAAAAATAACTTTTTAAATAATAACAAAAAAATAAAAAGAAAAAAAATTAATATTTAAGTAATAAATCATTAAGTATAATTTCATCTGGTTTAATATAATAACAATTGAGTTTTTTAAGTATATATTCATCACACAAAAATAACATTGCTTCATAGGGACATTTACCATTTAATGAATCTCTACATAATGAATTAATATTATTCATAATTAAATCACAATCTTCTTGGTTAATATTTTTAAATGAAGAACCTTTAGGTAAAATATATCTAATGCATTCATGATTCTTTTCAATCATTCCTTTTTGACAAGAGAATGAGGATCACAAAAGAATAAGTGAGTTACATATTCTCCAGTAGAGTGAATACATTCTATTTTATTAACATCAAAGAATTCATGACCATTATCAGTTAAAATAACTTGAAATAATCTTTTATAATCATCATATGGAATTAATTCTTGTAAGATATTAAATACTCTAGATACCTCATCGGTTGTTTGAGATTCTAATTTAAAAATAAGCATAAATTTAGATTTTCTCCATAAAAAAGTAAGAAAACAATCATTTTCTTCTTGTAACCCAACAACAGTATCCATTTCCACTATATTAACATCTGGATTTTTAGAAATATATTTTGTAAAATCTTCGTAAGTTCTGTTAATTAGTATTTCTCTTTCTTTTCTGGTTCTTCTTTTATTAGAATTCTTCCTTTTCTTATATTTTATGATTCTAGGAAAATCTAGCGGACCAAATTCAAACACACAATTATTAACATAATTATAAAATGATGGTTTAGAAAAATTCAAAATATCAGGGTGATTAATATATAAATGATTTATAGTTTGTCCTTTTTAATAAGTGGAGTAAGAGTCTTATTAATTACAAATACTTCTTCTGGAGTTAGATTAATACCTTTTCTAGCTTCACTTTTAAGTTCTCTATAAGAATCATCTGCTTTTCTAACATAATAGGTATATCTTTCTTTTCTACAACCGCTTCTAGACTTACAACAGTTACAAACATGAGGTGACTTAGCAAGTCTAGCACAAGAGATATCTCTATCATAATTATTATTTTTATAAGTTCCATACTGTTTAGGTTCAAAATATATTTTGTTTCTATCTATTTCTCTTAAAATAGAAGAATGAGACCTGTTAATTTCTTTAGCTATTTGATTAATGGATTTATTTTCATTTAATCCATCTTCTATGTTTTTTCTATCTTCATAAGATAGATGACAATAATTTGTCATGTTCAATACCTCCTTCAATGACAAATAAACTGCTTGGAAGGTATTATACAGTTATAAATCTTATTGCACAACTTCTGTGCACTTCTTTTTTTAAATATATTAATAAAAAAATTTAATCTTTTATTATTTAATGTATTGTGAAATTTACAATAAGATGATAAAATATAACTACAAATTTTAAAGTACTTTATAAAATAAAAGTTTGTAATTTTTTTAATCGTGGTGCTATTTAGACGAGGATGAACTCACGTGTTTTTTAAGATATAGCTTGGTACGATAAGTATCAAGTTTTTTATTAAAGGAGAGTTATATGAGTAATAACAATAAATTTGGACATATATCAAAAAAGTCAAATTTTGAAAATTTTTATAAGATTATGTCCGGTGAAAAGAAAATTATAACAAAGAAAGATGAATATGAATTTGAAGCAAGTTATTTTGCAATGTGTATTCTTCTTCCAAAAGATTCTTTTATTCCCTTTGTTGAATTTTTAGGAGGATTAGAAAAAGTAAAATTAGATAAAGATAGTATTGATTGTCTTGCTCGTGTTTTTAATGTTGAAAGTAGGCTAGTTGAAATAAGAATTAGCGATATAATCTCGCAAGAAAAAGAAAGAGAAAATAGTAAAAATTTAAGTAAATCAAAAAGAAAAATGTAAAAAACAAAAATTTGTAATTAAATTTAAAATCATTTCAATTATATTTTATTTTTAATAATAGTTTATTGATACAAACATTGTAGTTATATGTTATTATATAGGTGTTAGTCATAATGATAAATGTTCTAGTATATAACTTATATATTAATATATATTTTTTAGGAAAAGGATGATATGACGATGGAAAAAAATAAGATAATAGTTCCAAAGTTTCACGAGTTAATCAATCCAACTTTTAATGCATTAAAAGCACTTGGTGGTTCTGGTAATAATAATGAAATTGATGAAAAAGTAATTGAATCTGAAAATTATGATGATAAAGTTTTATCTATTATGCAAAAAAACACTAATCAAACAAAAGTTAAATATAGATTAGCTTGGGCAAGGACATATTTGAAAAAATATGGTGTAATAAATAATACAAGCAGAGGTATTTGGGTATTAAATAGTGGGTTTGAAGATAAAAAAGAATTTGATATAGAAAAATTAGTTAAACAGGTTAGAAAATTATCTAATAGAAAAAAAGTAATAGAAGATGATATAATTGAAATTCCAACTGAATTAGAAAGTTGGAGAACTGAATTAAAAGAACTTCTACTTTCAATTCCTCCATTTGAATTTGAAAAGCTTATACAATTATTATTACGTGAATCAGGATTTTCACAAGTTGAAATTACCAAAAAAACTGGAGATGGAGGCATTGATGGTTTTGGAAAATTTCAAATTAATGGAATTATTAGTTTTAAATTAGCGTTCCAATGTAAACGTTATAAAGGAATGGTAAAATCACCAGAAATTAGAAACTTTAGAGGTTCAATTACTACAGATGTAGAAAGAGGAGTTTTAATAACAACAGGAGGATTCACTAGAGATGCAATAAAAGAAGCAGAAGCTGATGGAAAAAAACATATTGATTTAATTGATGGAGAGCAATTAATAGATAAACTTGCACAATTAAAATTGGGAGTTAAAGAAAAAACTACTTATGAAGTAGATCATAATTTTTTTAAAGAATTCAATATAAATATATAAATTTTAAAATTAAATAGATAAAACAAAAATAGGAGATAATTTATGGACACTAATAGTAAAGCTTTCAATCTTTTCTGGAAAATCTATTATAATAATCCTACATTTTCAAAAATTATTGCTGAAAATATGAAAATAGGTAAGATAAGATTTTTTAATGATAACGAATGGAACAAAATAAAAGAACAAAACTTTATTTCGCCTATTAAGGAAATGAAAGAATTTATTGATATGTTTTTATTAGGATATAATATTGGAAATTGTGTTGGTACAAGTAGACAATTAAGTTATTCATATAATAATGTTGATATTGTATCAGGAAAACTACCAATATTAAAAGGAACTTTAAATGCTGAAAAAGAAGGGGGACACTGTTGGTTAGAAACACAAAAAGAAATAATTGATACTTCATTAATGTTAGTAATTGATAAATCTTTAAAACAAGAGTTAGGTTATATTGAAGAACAAAGAGTAACGTCTAATCAATTATCTAAATCATATAATTATCAAGCAAGAAAAGAATTTGTTAATGATAAAGATTTAAACAAAAATAAAAAGAAGATGATTTAAATGATAAATTGGGAAATATTAGAAACAAATTTAAAACAATGCAAAAAATGTCCATTAGCTAACAATAGAACACAAGTATTATGTGGGCATGGAAATAAAGATAATAAAATAATGTTTATAGCAGAAGCACCTGGAGAAGTTGAAGATATAAAAGGCCTACCTTTTATGGGAAAATCAGGAACCGTATTAGATAAACTTTTAAAAAGTATTGATTTATCAAGGGAAGATATTTTTATAACTAATATTGTAAAATGTCACCCACCTAAAAATAGAAATCCTAAACCAGAAGAGCGAGAACTATGTATAAAATGGTTAACTTTAGAAGTAAAATTACTAAAACCAAGTATTGTAGTTTGTTTAGGCAAAATATCAGCAGAAAGATTAATTCATAAAAATTTTAGCATTAATGCTAATCATGGTAAAGTTTTTGAAAGAAACGGTTATAAATTTATTGCTACTTTTCATCCGTCTGCCATTTTAAGAGATGAAAGTAAATTAATAGAAGCTATAAACGATTTTAAAATAATAAAACAAGAGATAGATAAATTAAAAGTAATATAAAAGGAAGTAATCAAAGTACTTCCTTTTAGTATGCAGGTATTTTTAATTTTTGTCCAATACTCAAATTATTATTTGCAAGATTATTAATCGCCTTAATTTCATTAACAGTTGTATTATACTTATTAGCTATACTCCAGAGATTATCTCCATTTTTTACTGTATAAACAATTTGCCCATTTGACACTATGTCCCTAATAGGTATTAATAATATTTGCCCAATACTTAGATTATTACTTGAAAGATTATTAAATTCTTTAATATTATTTACAGTTGTATTATATTTATTTGCAATATCCCATAAGTTATCTTTGTTTTTAACAACATATTCAATATATGTAGGATTAGGATGTTCTGCTTTTTTTTCTGGAATTATCAATTTTTGTCCTATATATAATGAGTCATTTTCTAAATTATTAGCTTGCATTAAATCAGACACACTGACACCAAATTCACTAGCTATTTTAAATAAATTATCCCCACTTTTTACTGTATAAATATTATTCTCAGTGTTTGTAGGGACTAATAAAATTTGTCCTACTTGTAAATTATCACTTTTAAGATTATTGTAGGATTTTAAATCAGCTACAGAAACTCCTAATTTTTTACTAATACCCCATAAGTCATCTCCACTTTCTACAATATAAATTGTTTCTCCTTCTTTTGGAACATATTTAAAATTTAAATATTGAGCTAATGCTCTTACAACAGCTTCACCATATTCTTGATAATTATTCAATAAACTTTGTGCATCTTCACTGTTATCAACAGTTCCATATTTAATCATTATAGGTTGAGTATTTCCAGTATCCCTTAAAAGAAAATAAAAATCTTTAGAAGTATCTCCAGGCAATCTTCTTTGATAAAATTTATTAGCGTCAAAACCACTTCTTAACATTTCATCTACTATTTTTTTTGAAAGAGTAGAATTATTTCTCAAAGCATATAAAACTTCTACTCCTGTATTTGATCCCGAATTTAAATGATTAGATATTACGACAACATTAGAATTATTTCCAAAAGCTTCAAGAATTTTCTTTATCCTATCTTCATTATTTATAGTTTCATCAGTCTCTCTAATCATTTTAACTGGTATACCAAGTTCTTTTAATCTATTAAATATATAATTAGAAATTTCTAAATTCCATTCTTTTTCCACTATACCATTACCAGTATTACCAATATCTTCTCCACCATGAGATGCATCTATAACTACACCTACCACATCATTATTATTCATCCATCAACACCCCTATTATATTTATATTCAATAAATAGAACTTGAGTTAATAAAAGTACCAGGTTTATTCTCCACCTGATACTTGATATGAATCTGTTACCACAAAAAATGAATCATTGTCAATTTCATGTATTCCTTCTTTAAATATAAAATATTCCTTAGTAGGAATAACTACCATCAAAACATTTCTATTCTTGTTAGTAAAACCACCCTGGCTTTTTAAAATGGTTACACTATGATCTAAATTATCAATAATAAAATTTTTAATTTCCTCTTCCTTAGAAGTAATAATAAAGAAAGCTTTATTACTAGAAATACCAAGAAGTACTTTATCAGTTAAAATACTTGAAATATAAATAGAAATAATAGCATACATTACATTTATCCATCCAAAGATAAAACCACTCATTCCAATAATGATTGAATTTACTATTATAGAAGCTTTACCTATTGAAATCTTTGAATATTTATGTAAAATTTGTATAAGAATATCTGTCCCTCCACTACTAGCTCCAGCTTTAAAAATTAATCCACTAGCTATACCAGATAAAACTGATCCAAATAAAGTTTTAACAAAAAGATCTGCTTCTTCCAAATCTATATAATTTGTGATATTACTAGTTAAAGAAACAAAAAATGGGAAAGCTAAAGAACCTAATATAGATTTAAAAGTAGCTTCCTTACCTAAAAAAATAAAACTAATTAAAATTAATAAAATATTTACTACAAATATAAATAGGGAAGGGCTAATATGTAATATCTCTTCAATAATAATGGCAAGCCCACTAACACCGCCAGTAACAATTTTTCCTGAAACAAAAAACAAATTATAAGCAAGTGCAAGTAAAAATAAAGCAATTATAAGCATCAAGTATCTCATAACCATATTTTTATGATCAATTTTATTTAGAACTTCTTTCATATCCTCTTTTGGCTTTTTTTTAAAGAAATCAAACATTTTCATACTATTCACCTATTATTTATTATAACATAATAAGTAAAATATATTTATTTAATAGAAGCTTTTTTAACAACATTATCCCCATATCTACTTTTTAATTCATCAATAGTCTTTTGTAAATTTTCACTTTTATGATTAGTTTCTTTTTCATCATCAAACAAAGATATTTGCTTAATTTTAGTAGATGTAAGATCTGTTAATCTAATTCCTAAACTTCTAATACTTCTAAATTCAATTTCTTTTAAAAGAAAAAGAATATTATTATAAATTTCTTCATCGGTATTTATTGGATTTTTTAATTTTTTTTGATGAGTTATAGTTTTAAAATCACTATATTTTATATATAAAGTTATTGTATATGAATATTTATTATCATTTCTAAGTCTTCTTCCCACTTGATCTGCTAATTCTAATAAACGTAGTTTGATTTCAGATATATCCTCTAAATCTTTAGGAAAAGTAATAGAATTTCCAATACCTTTAAGTTCACTTTTTTCACTTTCAACAACACTATCATCAATACCATTTGCGAAATTATATAAGGTATTTCCAAAAGATTTAAACTCTAAAATTAATTTTGATTTATCTATATGAGCTAAATCATATACAGTATTTATCTTCATTTCTTTTAACCGTTTTGTAGTTTTTTTACCACACATAAATAAATCACTTACATCTAATTTCCATAATTTAGACTCTATTTCAGTGTCATACAAGGTATGAACCTTATCAGGTTTTTCAAAATCTGAAGCTATTTTAGCACATAATTTTGAATTTCCAATACCAATATTTACAGTAAAACCAAACATAGATTTGATTTCATTTTTAATTTTATAAGCAAACTCTATTTCATCTTTAATAAAATAATTCATCCCAGATAAATCTAAAAAACACTCATCAATAGAATATCTTTCAATATTTGGAGTATATTGTGATAAATAATTATATAACATGTCAGAATACTTCTTATAAAGTTCTCTATTAGGAGGATAAATCAATAATTTTTTATATTTTTTTCTTGCACTAAAAATACTTTCTCCAGTAGTAATTCCATATTTTTTAGCTAGGGGAGACTTTGCTAGAACTACCCCATGTCTTTTACTTTCATCTCCTGCAATTACCGAAACTAAATTTCTTATGTCTTTTTTATAACCATGTTTTAATAAATCACAAGCAGTCCAAGAAAGATAGGCGTTATTAACATCAATATGAAAAATAAGTTTTTTATTCATTTTTCAACACCTCAAATTAATTATAACACGAACAAATGTATTTAAATTAAAGTTTTTAATAAATTTAATTTATAACGCAAAATATATTTGAAAAATAAAATATAGATATGATATAATTAACTTATTAGAGATATGGAGTTGTTTATAATGAGTAAAAGCAGTAAAAAATATTTAATTTATGCCATAATTGGAATAATAGCAGTAGCGCTTATAATATTTTTAGTTATAAAATTACAAAAAAATAATTTACCAGATAATGAAAAATTTGCTAACGAATATACTGAAGTTGGAAAAAATAATGTATTTGTTTATAGAAATGCTGATGAAATTATCAAAATATTAGAAGGTGGTACTGGATTAGTTTATTTAGGTTTTCCTGAATGTCCATGGTGTCAAGCCTATGTTCCGATGTTAAATGAAGTAGCTAAAGAAGAAGGCGTAGAAAAAATTTACTATTTTAATATAAGAGAAGATAGAAATAAAAATTCTAAAGATTACCAAAAAATAGTAAAACTAGTTAAAAACTTTTTACTTAAAGATGATGAAGGAAATGAAAGAATATTTGTACCAGATGTATATGCAGTAAAAGAAGGTAAGATTTTATCTCATAATAATGATACTTCTATAATGAGTGAAGATATAACCCCAGCAGATTACTGGACAGATGCAAAAAAAGAAGAAATTAAACAAACCTTTAAAGCTATGATTGACCAAACTTATAGTAATGTCTGTAAGACTTGTAAATAGAATTAGACAATAATTCTATTTTTAGTTTAAATAGGAAAATTTATAATGCAAAATTATATTATACCAATAGGTTTTGCTTTCTTAACATTTCCCTTTATTGCATTTTTAATTACAATTCCATATATGATATTTATATATAGAAAGTATGGATCTATATCTCCACTCAGAACTTTAATAGTTTATTCTTTTATTCTTTATTTAATTAGTGCCTACTATCTAGTTATATTACCACTACCTGAAATTTCTGAAGTGGCTAAATTAACAACTCCTAAAGTCCAATTAATGCCGTTTAATTTTATAAGCGATATTATGGCTAATTCCTCACTAGTATTAACAGATATACATACTTATTTACCTGCGCTTAAAGAATCATATATTTATAATGTTTTATTTAATATTTTACTATTTATACCTCTTGGAATATATTTAAAATATTATTTTAGATGTGATTATAAAAAAACATTGTTAATTTCTTTTCTAGTAAGTTTATTTTTTGAATTAACACAATTGACAGGTTTATATTTCATATATCCAAGACCTTATAGATTATTTGATGTAGATGATTTAATTATGAATAGTTTAGGTGGTAGTATTGGATATCTACTAACGCCAATTGTAAGTTTAATATTACCTAGTAGAGAAAAAATAGATAATAAATCTTATATAAGAGGTAAAAAAGTAGGTTACTTAAGAAGATTTATTGCTTTATTTATTGATTTTATAATTATTAACATATTTAATGTATTACTTAATGTTTTTATAAGACAAGAACATATAATGAGTTATATGGTTATTATAGTACTATATTTTATTGTTAGTTCTCTTGTAACTAAAGGATATACAATTGGTAAGTACATAGTGAAAATAAGGATTGTAGATAAAGAAGGAAATCCTCCAAAATTTCACCAATATATCATTAGATATCTTTCACTTTATCTAATATTATTCATTCCTAATTATTGTTTTTATATTTTAAGTTATAATTCAAATATAATTTTACTTATTTTATTTATTAATTTAGGAATAATTTACACTGTTTTCATGATATCAATGAGCTTTAGAGTCTTTTTTAGTAAAAAAGAATTATTTTATGAAAAATTAAGTAATACTAAACATATAAGTACTATTGAAATAGAAGATATTTAATAGTACTTTTTTTGTAAACTCAAAATATACAAAAAGAAACTAATAGTTTGTAGCTTCGCAACTAAAGTTACTGATAGACTTTATGTGAGGTGATTATATGATTAAAAATAGTGATAAGCATAAATGTACTATTGGATTTACGTATCTTGGATTAATTATTGGTATAATTGCAGGAAAAAAATTTAATATAGAAATACCACTTTTACTTATAGGTGTAATAGGGGGATTGATAATAGGGTTTTTAATGGATAAAATAATTAAATCATGATAAAATATGTATGAGGTGAACAAAATGAAGATTGCTTTAATTAATGAAAATAGTCAAGCAGCTAAAAATAAAATTATATATGAAAGTTTAAAGAAAATTGCAGATAAATATGGATATGAAGTTTATAACTATGGGATGTATGGAAAAGATGGAGAAAATAATTTAACCTATGTACAAATAGGATTATTAAGTGCGATATTAATAAATAGTGGGGCAGCAGATTTTATAGTTACTGGTTGTGGTACAGGTCAAGGAGCGATGCTTGCTTGTAATTCATTTCCAAATATATGTTGTGGATTAATTGTAGATCCCACTGATGCATACTTATTTTCACAAATAAATAATGGCAATGCAGTAGCGATACCCTATGCAAAAGGGTTTGGATGGGGAAGTGAATTAACTTTAGAAAATATTTTTGATAATCTTTTTAAAGAAGAAGGTGGATTAGGTTATCCTAAAGAAAGAGCTATCCTAGAACAAAAAAATAAAAAAATATTAGATGAAGTTAAAAAAATAACTCATTCTAATATTTTAGATATCTTAAAAAATATTGATCAAGAATTCTTAAAAGAAAGTATAAGTGGAGAAAAATTTAAAGAATATTTTTTTGAAAACTGTAAAGATAAACAAATAAAATTATACATAGAAAATATATTAAATTAATATTAAAAAACAGAAGTTTTTACTAGTAAGATAAACTTCTGTTTTTTTATAAATGTACTTTCAAAGCTTCTATATTATCTTGTTGAAAAGAAATAAAATCTTTAGCTAGTTTAACTGTTTTCTTATCCAATTCTTGTTCATATTCTTTTAATTTCTTTTCCATATCAATGCTTCCCATAGAAATACCTTTAATAAGCATATCTGCAATTCTAGCATCGCTATTATCTTCTTTAACTACTTTACAAATTCCCATTGTAGACATCATTTTTTCTACTAGACTATTTTTCTCTTCAGATTCATTGTGTTTCTTTAAACGCTTTTTAGCATCACCTAAATATCTTTCATAACCTTTTAAAATGTTTTCAATAGTTCCTTTGATTTTATTATCTCGGTCCTTTAATTCTTTTAGTAATTTGGATAAATTAACAATAGCCATATCAGCATCTTTATAAATGTGTTCTATAACTTCCATATTTGCATCCATATACAATCATCCTTTCGTTTTTATTATGAATAAAAAAAACTATTTTATACTTAAATTTATCACTTGCTTTTTTTTGAAAATCAATGTATAATACCAACGTTATTAAAAAGAGGGGATTATAATGACTAAGACATTCATATTTGGACATAAAGTACCTGATACTGATTCAGTAACTGCAAGTATCAGTTTGTCATATTTAAAAAATAAACTGGGAGAAAATACAGAACCTTGTATATTAGGAGATTTAAATGGAGAAAGTAAATATGTATTAAACTATTTCGGGATAAAAGAGCCTAAATATTTAAATGATGTTAAATTACAAATAAAAGATATTAATTATCATAAAAATTGTTTTCTAAATGAAAATGTTTCAATCTTAAAAGGATATAACTATATGATAGATAATGGTGTTACTGGATTACCATTAGTAGACGAAAATAAAAAATATGTAGGTATGGTAACAATTAAAAATATTTCTAGAGAATTAATAAAAGGAGATTTTGATTATCTAAAAACTTCTTATCAAAATATTATAGAAACTATCGAAGGAAAAGAATTATTAAAATTTAATGATGAAATAATTGGAAAACTATTAGTAGCTTCTTATAAAAGTACTTCATTTATAGAAAATGTTAAATTAAGTGAAGATACTATATTAATAGTAGGGGATAGACATAGTATTATTGAATATGCAGTTAAATCTAAAATTAAATTATTAATTATTGTGGGAAATGGAAATATTAAAGAAGAACACTTAGAATTAGCTAAAAAAAATAAGGTTAATCTTATTAAAACAGAACATAATAGCTTTTATGTTGCTAAAACGATTGCTTTAGCTAATTATATTAAATCTATTATTCAAACTAAAGAAGCTACAGTGTTTGATGAAAATGATTATGTAAATGACTTTATTGATATTTCTAATAAATTAAAACATAGTAATTATCCTATTATAAATAAAAAGAGTAAATGTTTAGGATTATTAAGATTATCTGATATTTCTGATAAAAAACGTAAAACTGTAATTTTGGTTGATCATAACGAACCTTCACAAAGTGTAGATGGGATAGAAGAAGCTGAAATAAGAGAAGTAATAGACCATCATAAAATAGGTAATATAAATACTAATTTACCAATTAATTTTAGAAATATGGCAGTAGGTAGTACTAATACTATAATATATAATTTGTATAAAGAAAAAAATGTTGATATTCCAAAAGATATAGCGGGTTTAATGATTTCAGGAATAATTTCAGATACATTACTTGGTAATTCACCAACAACTACTGAATACGATAAAATAGCTATGAATGAGCTAGCAAATATTTGCGACTTTGATTATAGAGATTATGGAATTAATATGTTAAAAGCTGGAACATCTTTAAAAGGAAAAACAAGAGAAGAAATTTTATATAACGATTTTAAAGTATTTAGTATTAATGATAAAAAAATAGGGGTAGGACAAATTTTATCTATGGATCCTAACGAGATTTTAGAAGATAAAATAGAATACTGTAATCTTCTTGAAGAAGTTAAAGAAAAAAAAGCTTACGATGTATTAGCGCTTTTTATAACGGATATTTTAACTAATGGATCTTATATTTTATTTAATAGTGAATCTAAAAATATTTTAGAAAGTTCGTTTAATATAACTAATTTAGAACAAGGAGATTATATTGCTGGTTGTATTTCAAGAAAAAAACAAATAATACCTAATATAATGGAGGAATTAGAAAAATAATCTAATTCCTTTTATGTTATTTAATGAATAAAAAAGAAAGCTAGTAGCCTTCATTTTACATAAATAACAACTTAGAAATACTAGAAACTAAGAAGCATAATATTATACCGATTAAAGTTGGCAATAAAAATGCTAAGACAGTCCATTTTAAACTTCCTGTTTCTTTTTTAATTGTTAAACAGGTTGTTCCACAAGGAAAATGAAAAACACAAAATAACATCATACAAATAGCTGTAGTTATAGTCCAACCGTTATTAACTAATAAGTCTCTTAACATATTCAAATCACTTAGATCTACAATATTTCCAGTAGCCATATAACTCATTATTATTATTGGAATAACTATTTCATTAGCTGGAAAGCCAAGAATAAAAGCCATAATTATAGTACCATCTAATCCTATTAATTCACCAAATGGATCTAAAAAATTAGTACAATATGATAATATACTACTACCATAAATATTTATATTTGCCATACACCAAATAATAAGTCCTGCAGGGGCAGCTATTACTATTGCTCTTCCTAAAACAAATAGGGTTCTATCTAAAATAGATCTTATTAATACTTTTCCTATTTGAGGTTTTCTATATGGTGGTAATTCTAATGAAAATGATGATGGAATTCCTTTAAGTAAAGTCTTAGAAAGTAATTTAGAAATAAATAAAGTCATTATTACTGCAAGTAATATTATAAGTGTTAATAATATTGTTGATAATATTGAGCTTGTTATTCCACTAACAACAACTCCTGAAAAAAACATAGTAATTATTGCTATAAGAGTAGGATATCTCCCATTACAGGGCATAAAACTATTAGTCAAAGTAGCTATAAGTCTTTCTCTTGGTGAATCTATTATTCTACACCCAACTACTCCACATGCATTACAACCTATTCCCATAATCATTGTAAGTGATTGTTTCCCATGAGCTTTAGCCTTCTTAAAAAATTTATCTAAATTAAAAGCAATTCTAGGAAGAAATCCAGAATCTTCCATTAAAGTAAATAATGGAAAGAAAATAGCCATAGGAGGTAGCATAACTGAAATAACCCAAGCTAAGGTTCTATATATTCCCATCACTAAAACATTAGTTAACCAATCAGGAAAGTGTAAAAAATTTAATCCTAATATTAATTTATCTTGAATCCAAAACAAAAATTTAGAAAGAATTTCCGATGGATAGTTTGCTCCAGTAATTGTAAGCCAAAACAAAAAAGCAAATAATATAATCATTATAGGAATTCCAGTAATTTTGGATGTTAAAATTTTATCAATTTTTCTATCTTTTTCATTATATTTTTTATTTTCTAAAACTACACACTCACTATATATTTTTTCACATTCTTGAATAATTGAAGAAACAATTTCATCTCTAAATAAGTAATTTTTAATGTCATATTGTTCTAAATTATTTTTAATATCATTGATAACATTTTTAACCTCTTCATTTTCCATTAAATCAAACCCTAAAAATTGATTTAACGAATCATGAAATGTATCATCCATATCTAAAAGTTTGATACTTATAAACTTTGTATTAATATCTTTTTTTATCAACGAATCTAAAATATTTGTTAATTTTTTAACTTCACTTTCAATAATATCGCTATATTTAATCTCATAACCTTTATTTTTAACAACACCAAAAGAAACATCATTTACTGATTTAACTAGCTTATCAAGTCCTTTTCTACTTCTAGCACTAGTAGCTATTACAGGTACTCCTAATATATTAGACAATTTATCAAAGTCAATTTTAATTTTTCTTTTTTTAGCTTCATCTACCAAATTTACACAAACTACTACCTTTTTAGTAACTTCTAATACTTGTAATACTAAGTTTAAATTTCTTTCTAAACAAGTCGCATCTGTTACTATTATAATAGTATCTGAATTTCCAAAACATATAAAATCTCTAGCTACTTCTTCTTCTAATGAGGAAGATATTAGTGAATAAGTTCCTGGAATATCAACTAAAATAAAATTGTTATCATTATATTTATAAAATCCTTTAGCATTCTCAACTGTTTTTCCAGGCCAATTACCAGTATGTTGATTTAAACCTGTTAACTCATTAAATACTGTGCTTTTTCCTACATTCGGATTCCCTGCAAGAGTAATTATCTTTTCATTATTGCTGAACTTTATAACTTCAAAATTATCATTTATAAGACTTAGTCCAGTTGATTTATTTGTAAGTCCCATCTAATAATCCCCCTAATTATTAATCAATAATATCTACTAGTATTTTACTAGCATCTTCACTTCTAAGAGCTATAACAGCCCCTCTTATAAAATAAGCAATTGGATCGCCTACTGGACTTTTATATAAAACTTCTATATTAGTATTCTTAACTATTCCAAGATCTAACATTCTTCTTCTTTCTTTTTTACTTGAAGTCAAATCCTTAACAATGCATTTTTTTCCAATAGGAACTTTATTTAAATTTTCCATAAATACCCCCAAAAAACAACAAATTCCTATAGTAATATATGAATAAATATAATTAGTGTTATTTGTATTTAGCAATTTATGGTAAATAAATTGACTATTAGCTAAAAGTTTTGTTAAAATAAATTTGTAAAGAAGGTGTTTCCTTGGATAAGATTTGTAGCATAATTTATAATCCTAACTCATCTGGAGTAAAGGATACAAAAATTATTGAAGAAATTAGTGCGATATTAAAAGAAAAATTTGATCAAATTAAAACCTATGAAAGCGCTAATGTTGGTGATGGTATTAAAAATGTAAAAGAAGCTAACAAAGATTCAAACTTAATTATATCAATTGGAGGAGATGGTACCTTTAATGAAATAATTAAAGGTATTTGTGAAGGACCACAAAAAGCCGTTATTTCACATATTCCAATGGGAACGATGAATGATTTGGGAAGAACCTTTAATTTGAATGTTAATCCAACTGAGGCTATTAAAAAAATATTAGCAGGTAAAAAAGCTAATATTGATGTTTTGACAATAAATGATGAACCTTTTGGATATGTAGCTGCTTTTGGTTATTTAACTTGTATTGCTTCTGATACTCCAGAGTATTTAAAAAAAGCAATTAGAAAGTCTGCATATATTCTTTATGGAGGAACCCAAGCCTTAAGAAAGCCAGAAGTTTATAAAATTAATTATGAAATAGATGGAAAAGAATATAAAGCTGAATGTATTTTGGGGGCAATCTCAAATTCTAAAGGTTTTGCAGGATTTGAAATATATAAAGATTTTAAACTTAATGATGGAAAATTTGAAATAGTATTTGTTCCTAATTTAACAAAAATAGAAGTCCTAAAAATTTTAAAAGAAATGGCTATTGATAAAAAGCCTTTAATAGATCAACCAAATATAATTTATCATCAAGCTTCTAATATTAAAATTCATTTTGAAAGTTTACCAGTTGACGATTGGAATCTTGATGGAGAAAAAGAATCTTTTCCAAAAGATATAGAAATAAAAGTAGGTAAAAAGGTTAAAATGTTATTACCTGAAGAAACTGTGGATAGTTTATGCATTAAAAAATAGTATTTTGAAAATTTACGAATAATATTTTCCACATATATATGTAAAACATATTTTTATTATCCAAATATTCATTAAAATCATCAAAAAGAATGTATTGATGATTTTTTCTTATATTACAACACTCAATTAAAAAATTATAAAGTTCTCTATCGTCATTTAAATTAATATTTAAAAAATGAAACATCATATTTATCTCTTTATTATTATTAATTATATATTTTAAATTTTGTCTAAAAGGATATAGTATTATCTTTTTATATTCTATAATTATTTTATTTATATAAGCATTTTCTTTAATGTCTATCTTTTTTAAAAACACTTTATAGGTTTTATTAGATAATATGTTTTCTAATATATTTAATATTTGGGAGTGATTAATATTTAAAGAACAATCAAAAAAGTCAATAAAATTATCTAAAAGCTTTAAAAAATTTTTATAATAGCTTATCTTTTTATTTTTAATAATAACATCAATATTATTATTTTCTAGATACTTAATATAATGATCTAAGTTTCCATTTTTAACTAAATTATATATTATTGTAGGATATATATAATCTTCTTCAAATAAACTTTTTATTATAGACTCTTTCATATTAAGCCCCCCTTACTTAATTATACCATACAGTGAACTTTAAGCTCACATATTTTTGAGTGTGTTTATGAGAAAATAATACTGGTGATAATTTTGATAGAAGTAAAAGATAATGTATATGAAGTAATAAGAAACAATATAAAATATTATAGGAAATTAAAAGGTATGACTCAAGAACAATTTGCAGAAGCAATGGATATGTCTTATGACTACATTAGACAAGTAGAATCTGCAAAATCTGGTAAACACTTTTCAATTCCTAGTATGAAATTAGCAGCTGATGTATTAGAAGTAAAAATTGAAGATTTATTTAAAGAAAGAGAAATATAAAACAATTTTCTTTAGTTTTTTCTTCAAAATTTACAGTATAATTTAAATAATTGTTAAATTTACACTTTTTTATTCGGGAAATATACACTTTACTGTAAACAAAATTTATAAATATAATTTAATATATTAAAATAAATAATGCTGAGTTAATACCCAGCATTATTTTTCTTTACATTGAACACAAGTAATAGCTATTACACCCGCTATATCTTCTGCATTACACCCTCTAGATAAATCATTAACTGGTTTAGCGATTCCTTGTGTTATAGGACCGTAAGCTTTAGCTTTAGCAAGTCTTTCAGTTATTTTATATGCAATATTTCCGGCATCTAGATCTGGAAATATCAATACATTTGCTTTTCCTGCAACACTACTATTTGGAGCTTTTCTTAGTGCTACTTCTTTTACTACTGCTGCATCAAATTGTAATTCACCATCTATATTTAATTCAGGATAAGTTTCTTTTGCTAGTTTTACAGCTTTAGCTACTTTTTCTACATCACTATGTTTAGAAGAACCAAAAGTAGAATGAGAAAGCATTGCAATTACTGGGGGCTGTCCAACTAACTTTTTAAAAGTATCCGCACTAGATTTTGCTATTTCAACTAATTCCTCACTAGTAGGATTTTGAATCATACCACAATCTGAATAAATAAATAAACCATTATATCCATATTCACAGTTAGGTA
The DNA here is from genome assembly GCA_944372455.1 of uncultured Bacilli bacterium. Lineage (GTDB taxonomy): Bacteria > Bacillota_I > Bacilli_A > RF39 > UBA660 > SIG205. The sequence goes on along the minus strand of CALVZF010000014.1, from coordinate 11,781 downwards.
CTTCCATTAAAAAGAAAGAAGAAACTATTTTATTATTTTTAGCAGTTTTTAAAATCTGTAATGCGGGTCTTAAAACATCTGCGCTACTATTTACCGCTCCAGCAACTAAACCATCTGCTTTACCACTTTTTACTAACATATTTCCAAAATATAAATAATTGTTAGTTACTAAATTCTTAGCTTCTTCTAAAGTCATTCCTTTAGCTTTTCTAAGTTCAAAAAAATCATTAATTAGTTTATCAATTTCAGAATAACTTAAAGGATCTATAATTTTAACTCCTTTAAGCTCAATATCATTAGTAGAAGCTAATTTATTAATTTTATTTTCATTACCAATTAAAATAATATTTGCAAATCCTTCTTCAATAGTAATTTGTGCAGCTTTTAAAGTTCTTATATCATCTGATTCTGGGAGCACAATGTTTTTTTTATCTTGACTTGCCAATTTTTTAATTTGATTTATATATTCCATTACTATCACCATCCACAAGTATTTTATCAAAAAAAATAATTCTTTTAAAGCTAAGGGATACATAATACTACATTTTTTATAAATAAAAGTGTAGATTATTTACTATTTTAAAAAAAAGAGTTATATTTAAATTGAGGTGTTATAATGAAAAAAAATATAGAAGAATTTAAAAAATTTATTTCTAGGGGTAATATTATAGACCTTTCAGTGGCAGTTATCATTGGGGGAGCATTTGGAAAAATTGTTTCTTCGGTAGTTAATGATTTATTAATGCCATTAATAGGAGTTCTATTAGGAGGTCTAAATTTTACAGCTTTGGCATTCAGAATAGGTGGAGCTACAATTAAATATGGAATGTTTATTCAAAATGTTATTGATTTCTTAATAATTGCTTTATGTGTTTTCTTTATTTCAAAAATTGTTGAAACTATTGTACCTAAAAAGAAAGAAGAACCTAAAGCTCCGAAGAAAAGTGATGAAGTACTATTGCTTGAAGAAATAAGAGATCTTTTAAAAGAAGAAAAAGATAAAAAGAAAAAATAAAAGTTTATTGTATAAAAAATTAAAAACTCTCCCATAACAATTATGAAAGGAGAGTTTTTATATGCAACAAAATCAGTTAAGTACTAAAGATTTAAGTTATTTATCAGATATGTTTAGTTGGAATTTAAATTGTTATAATGCTTTTTCTCATTTTCAAGAAGAAATAACAGATGAACAAATTAAAAATTTAATGCAACAAATTGCAGAGATGCACAAAAATTCGTGTGATTATATTTTAGCTTTAATTAAATAGAAAGGATAAAATTATGAATCAAGAACAAAATAACATTATGATATTATTAGAATTAGAGAAAAATATGGTAAAAAATTATTCTACTGCTATTACTGAAGCAAGTAGTAATTCATTAACAGAAGAAATAATAAAGCTTTTTAACGATTCAAATAATGCTCAAAGAAAAATCTTTAATTTAGCAAGTTCTAAAGGTTGGTATAGCTTAGAAGCAGCACCGCAAGATAAAATAGTTCAAGAGCAACAAAAATTATCTCAAAAATTAACTAATATCTAAATTCTTTTATATTTAAAAGGAGAAAATTTTTTCTCTTTTTTTGTTTTTTAATAATTTATTGTTGACTAAAAAAAATAATATTGTTATAATTTTATTGATAACTATTATCAATAAGGAAAATGTTTATGAAAAATAGAAATACTATTCAAAAACAAGTTGTTTTACAATATCTTGTAAATACTAATACTCATCCTACCGCACTAGAACTATACAAAATGATAAAAAAAGATTATCCTAATATTGGACAAGCAACAGTGTATAGAAACTTAAAGATACTTGAAGAACAAAATTTAATTAATGTTATTTTAACTAAAAATAACATTAAAAGATACGATGGAAACATTATGTATCATACACATTTGATATGTAAAAGTTGTGGAAGGCTAATAGATATTGAAGATTGCGAAAATTTAAATTTTAAAGCCTTAGAAGACCGCAATCAAATAAAAATTACAGATGTTAAAATTGTTTATGAAGGTATTTGTAATGAATGTAAATAACTACTTATAGATTAATAGTATATTAAATGTAGGAGGATTAATATGGAATTAAAAGGAAGTAAAACTGAACAAAATTTAATGGCTGCGTTTGCCGGTGAAAGTCAAGCAAGAAATAAGTATACTTATTATGCTTCAAAAGCTAAAAAAGATGGATATAATCAAATTGCTGCTATTTTTGAAGAAACAGCAAATAATGAAAAAGAACACGCTAAAATGTGGTTTAAATTATTACACGATGGACAAATTCCAGATACTTTAACTAATTTAGCAGACGCTGCTGCTGGCGAAAATTATGAATGGACAGATATGTATAAAGAATTTGCAGAAGTAGCTGAAGAAGAAGGATTTAGTAGAATTGCATATCTATTTAGAGAAGTTGCCAAAATAGAAAAAACACATGAAGAAAGATACGTAAAATTATCTGAAAATATTAAAAACAATACTGTATTTGCTTCAAGTGAAGAAGAAATTTGGATTTGTACAAACTGTGGTCACTTACATATTGGAAAAACTGCACCAGAAATTTGCCCAGTATGTGAACATCCAAAAGCTTACTTTGAAAGAAGAAATATAAACTATTAAGAATTGAAAAATTATCAATTCTTTTTTTAATTATTAACTTATAAATTATTGCTACTCATAAATTAAATACATAAAGTATATATTATATTGGTGTTACATTAAATGAAAAAGAATATAATTTGTATAATCCTACTTACAATAGTATTACTAGTTGGAACTTTCATTTTTTATAAATATAAAAAAAATAATTTAGAAAACATTAAAACTAACTTTTATAGTACTCCAGTAATAACACTTCTTGGTAAAGATACCATAGAAATTTGTCCAAAAGAGGTCTATATTGAACAAGGATTTAGCGCTACTGATAAAAATGATGGTGATATAACTAATAAAGTTAAAAAAATAAATAAATCTAATGAAATTTTATATTATGTGGAAAATAGTAAAAAAATTACTAGCAGTGTAAAAAGAAAACTTGTTAGAAAAGATAATGAGGCTCCAAAAATTGAATTATTGGGAAATCAAAAAATGACTATTTACCTTGGAAATAATTATATAGAACCAGGTTTTAAAGCTACTGATAATTGTGATGGGAATCTAAGTAATAAAGTTAAAGTTAGTGAGAAACTTGATACAAACAAAGAAGGGAACTATATTATTAGCTATAAAGTTCAAGATAGTAGCGGTAATGAAGAAATTTTATATAGATATATAGAAGTACTAAAAGAACCTAATAAAAATATTAAAACTATTTATTTAACTTTTGATGATGGACCTAGTAATATAACAGAACAAATATTAGATATTTTAAAAGAAGAAAATGTAAAAGCTAGTTTTTTCGTAATAAATGCTGATGATAAATATAATAAATATATTAAAAGAGAAATTGAAGAAGGGCATACCTTAGGATTGCATAGTTATACACATAAGTATAAAACTATATATCATTCTAAAGAAGCATATTTTAACGATTTAAATTTAATTGAAGAAAAAATTACTAAAATTACTGGAGTAAAACCAAAAATTATAAGATTTCCTGGCGGTAGTTCTAATACAATTAGCAAAAAAGGACTAATGAAAACATTAATAAAAGAAGTAGAAAAAAAAGATTATATTTATTTTGATTGGAATATTGCATCTTATGATACTTCAAATATTTCTTCAAATACTATTTATAATAAAGTAGTTTCACAATTAAAAAAATATAATTATAGTCATAATGTAATTTTAATGCATGACTTTGCAAATAACAAAAAGACTGTAAAAGCTTTAAAAAAAATTATTGAGTATGGAAAGAAGGAAGGATACAAATTTGATAAATTAAGTGAATGGATGCCTCCTATTAAACATAATATTAAAAATTAAAGTAAACGTAATAGTGCAATTAAAATTATTATTATTCCACTAATATATGAAAAGTTAATGTTTAAAATACTATTTAATTTACTCCCTAAATATTTCCCAATTAAAAGAAACAATAAATTAGTTATGAAAACAATTATTAGTAAAATTAAAATAGGTATATTACTAAATCCAATACTTATGCTCCCTAAAAACGAATCAATTGATAACACAAAAGATAAAATTATTGCCTCATAAACAGAAATATTATTAGATTTATCTAAATCTGCATTACTTTTATCTATTATAATTTTTAAAATTTTGCTATCGTTAATAAACTTATTTTGTATAAAGTCATCCAAAATATTATATAAACCCAAACATACAAGTATTAAAAATGAAATAATTTTTAATACTTGTTTTGATATAAATAAAGATATAAAAATTCCTATATAAACTGAAAATAAAATTGATAAAACATTTACTAAAGAAATTATTATTAGACATAAACAATTAATTTTTATTTTTTTGATAGAATAAGCAATACTTACTAAAAAACTATCTAAAGAAAAGATAAAAATTAATAAAAAAATATCAAACATAGTTTTCACCTATAATATTAATATGTAAAAAGTAAACTTTGTGACAAATAAACTCTTATTTAGCTTTAATAATATTCAATAAATTTAATTATTTGTTATAATAATGTTATGAGTAGGAATAGGAGGTGATGTTATGAAGTTTATTAAATTACATAAAAATATGGTTTTATGTTTTTTAATTGGCCTATTAATTTCACCAATAATATATTTTCTATATATGAAAAGTATAAAACTTAGTCCTTTTATAATTTCAGATTTTAATCAGAATCCAAAAGATGTAGAAAATTTTAAAACTCTAACTTGGACTGAATCAAAATATTCAAGTAAATATCAAGTAAGTGTTATGGATGATAATTTAAAAATTTTAAAATATATAGAAACTACTGATACTAATGTTAAATTAGATAATGTATATGCAAAAAATAATGAAAGTATAATAATTAATGTTAAATCAATTGATAATTCACAAAATAAAAAAGATTCTAATAATGAAAATTATAAAGTTATTTGGACAATTCCTACTTTTGATTTAAAGGATGGACAAACTATTTTTAATAATGAAAATATGATAATTGACATTCTAAATAAAAATAATGAAGATTTAACTGGTTATTACTATGCTTTATATAAAGATAATGATTTGATTTATAAATCATCAGTAGAGAATAGTCAAGCAAAAATTGATAAATCAATCATAAGTAATCTAGTAGGTAAGTATAGTTTAGTTCTATATAGAATTGCTAATGAAGATGAATATATAATAGATAAAAAAGAAATTAATATAAAAGTTCAAAGAGTAACTGATATAAATATTGTTTATCCACAGGATAATTCTTTAGTTTTTTGGGATGATTTCAAAATTGATTTTAATGGTGGAGAAAACGCTACTAAATATTATATAAAAATTAGTAATTCTACAGATAAGGTTGTATTTGAAAAAAATTTATCAAATATTCAAAAAGTAGATGTTGAAATTTCAGAATTGCAAGAAAATAAAAATTATACGTTAACTATAGTTGCTAAGAATCCACTTGATAAAGAAGTTACTAAAACTAAAAGTATTAATTTTAAAACTGGGAAGAAAAATAAAGTTCAAAAAGTAGAAAGTGATACTCCAAACGGAAATGTTACATGGAATAAGAAAGTAACTTTACTTTCGCAGACTGATAATGTTGAAATTTATTACACAACTGATGGATCAAATCCTACAACTAACAGTATAAAATATACAGAACCGATAATAATAAAATCAAGGGTTACTATTAAAGCAATTGCAGTAAGAAAAAATATGATTGATAGTGAAATTAGTGAATTTAAGTATAGTCCAATTGCTTACGGAATGGGTTCTTCTAATTCTTGGGCTCCAATTGCCTTATTTGATGAGGGTTATTTACCAATTAGATATTATAATCAAAGAACGGGTGGTTATGCATATACAACATATGGTCCCAAAGATAATGACTGGGATGATGGATATACAGCTACAATTGCTTCACATGGATGTGGTCCAACAGCTGTTTCAATAGTAGTATCTACATTAACAGAAAAAGATGTAAACCCGGCTATTACAACTGAATATGCTTGTCAACATGGATATTGTTTTCCATCTGGTACGCTTAATTCCTTTATTAAAGATTATTCTATTAAACAGGGTTTAAAGGTAGAAATGGCTGGACAAAATGATAAAGATAAGATTATCAAAGCTTTAAAAAGTCAAAAATCTTTAGTTGTAGCGGTAATGGGAAAAGGTACTTTTACAACAACTGCACATTATATTGTATTAAGAGGCGCTAATGATAATGGACAAGTATTAGTTGCTGATCCAAATAGTATTGAAAGAAGTAAAAAGTTTTACGATATTGATTTAATCATAAGAGAAGCTAAAGCCCCATATTTCTTTATCATTTCAAAATAAAAAGGCAGTTTTTGCCTTTTTATTTTTCTAAAGCTGATACACTAAGTGAACGAGCTACATTAATTAACTCATCTTGACTCATAACATCGCTAGCTATATAATATTCAATTCCATTACTTACAAAACTTATTGATGTATCTGTTACAGCTGCTACAGTATCTAAAATAATATGTGGATCACCGACAACTGGTATAATTTCTGTTTCCTCTGCAACAGAAGCAGTTTCTTCAACTAACATAAAAGGTTTTTCTCCTTCAAAGGTTAAAATTAATCTTTCTCCATCATCTTTATTTACTGTATCTTCACTTACTAAATGTGTTTCTTGAGGCATATACATTGGATAAATTGTATCTTCAATTTTACTAACAGATTCATAAGTTTCGTCTGTATTAGAGCTTTTTAAATTTTCATTAAGTGCGAAATGTTTTTTGTCAAAAGTAGCTTTCATATCAATTTTATTAAATTTCATTTTTATTTGTGGGATTCCATTTTGATCTAATACGTGTACTTCTTTAAAATTCATTCCTTTATCAATATATATAAGTTGACTTTGTAAATTGTTATTATTAGGATAGTTTACTTTACTTTTTAAGATGTACATTCCATCTTTTTCTTCAAATGTTTTATCTTCATCATTTTCTAAGTCATTTATTAGTGATTGTAATAAATAAACTTGTGAGTTATTATATGGCCACTCACTTTGAAATTTAAAACTCTTATTTAGTGCTGGAGTAATAACATATACTCCTTCGGAATTTTTAAGGATTATTTGTTCATGATTATTAGCAGTATTTGTTAAACTCACTCTATACTTATCTTGTTTTTGATAAGAAACTTTAACATCGTAAGTATAAGTATCTTCGTTATTAATTATTTGCATTTCACCTTCAATGTAATACCCATTTGATTTTGAAACGTTTTTGGTAATATCTTTTACCACATCTTTTTCAGTAGTTTTTCCACATCCTACTAGTAAAATTGAACAGAATAATAGTAATGTTAAAACATATTTTTTCACTTTCTCACCTCTATAATTTGTTTTTCAATAAATTATATGGGTAAATAAAACATTTATTCATGTATAAAAAACAATTTTTGGTAAATTATATTAATAAGTTCTTAAAAAAGGAGGAAGATTATGAACATTTTACAAAAGACAGCACTTGTTTTAACAATTATAGGAGCTATAAATTGGGGGTTAGTTGGACTTTTCCAATTTGATTTAGTAGCTACTATTTTTGGAGGAACAGATGCAATGCTTGCAAGAATCATATATGTTATAATAGCAATTGCAGGTATTATTAATATTGGTTTACTATTTAAAGACTTGGATTAAAGATTACTTGCAGTAATCTTTTTATTTTGATATAATTTATGCAGTATTAGAAAGAGTGATTTGTTTTGAATGCTGTATTATTTATAATATTATTGATAATAATTATAGTAGGTCTTATATCTATATACTATGTTTCTATATACAATAGATATCAAGACTATATAATAAGAATAAATGAAGTAGAAAGTTATATTGATAGTGCAATTAGAGATAAATTTGATTATCTAAGTAAATCAATCAATATTATAAAAGGAAATACTAATATAGAAGAAGAAATATTTCCTGAAATAGTAAAATTAAGATCTAGAAAGCTTTCAAGCTTTGAACTTAATAGAAAATTAATTGATTCAATGAATGAATTTGATAAAATTAAAGAAGAACATAAAGATTTACAAAAAAGTGAATCGTTTATAGAAATTGATAAAAATCTTAAAGAAATTGAAGAAAATTTAGATTCTTATGAAGAATATTATAATTCTATAATTACCGAATATAATAAATTAATTAGAAGTTTTCCATCTAATATTATTGGCATTATAAATAGATATAAAGAAAAAACATTCTTTGATGGTAAGAATATGAATGATGATGATATTAACGATTTTAAGCTATAAATAAATAATTTATAGCTATTTTTTTAAATTTTGTGATATAATTTATGTCGGTGATGATAATATGTCAAAAAAGAAGATAAAAAAGAAAATTCATTATGGAAATAATACAAATTACAACGAAGAAGTTAAAAAACTTTTAATAATTATTGGAGCAATAATAATAATCTTTTTAGTTATTTATTTAATAATAGGAATATTTGTAACAAAGGAAATTAAATTTGGAGGTAATGATAACAATAATACGGAACAAACAGTAATACAATATTCTAAGATTTTGGCAGGAGAAACTTTTAACCAAAAGGAAACAGAATATTATGTTATTTTTGCAGAACAAGAAAGTGTAAACTATTCAACATATCAACTTTTATCTAATAATAACAGCGATAAACATATTTATATTGTTGATATGGATAATCCATTAAATGAAAAATACAAAAGTGATAAAAGTAATAGTTCAGCTAATAAAGTATCTGAATTAAAAATTAATGGCGATACAATGATCAAAATTAACAATAAACAAAATGTTTTATATGTTGAAGGAGTTACTCAAATATTAAATAATTTCAAATAGATGGTTTAGATCATCTTTTTTTTATGAAAAAATCTTGACTGTTATACATGAGGTTTCTATACTATATATTACTTGTCATAAATGATTAGTAAAATGAATTAAAAAAAAATCTTTTATTACAATGTTTAGTTCTAAAGAATTAATTTTTGTGGTATATTATAACAATGGTGGTGAATACAAATGAATGAAACAGAAGAAGTAGTAAATAGTAATTTTTCAGTTAAAAATTGGTTAAAGCAAGACTTTAAACTAATTGAGGTTGTTATTATAATTTTAATTACTACCGCAATAGGTATTATAATTGGATATGCAGTTACTAGTAAGTTTTCATCTAAAACAACTAAGTTAGTAGAAAATGATAAATATTTAAAAGAATTTGTGGATACTTATGAAGAGATTCAAACAGAATATTATGAAAGAGTAGATAACAAAGAGTTGATTGGTAATGCAATAAGTGGTATGCTTCAAAATTTGGAAGATCCTTATTCAGTTTATATGGACGAAGATTTGACAGAAAGTTTTAACGAAAGATTGTATGGTGATTATACAGGTATAGGGGCAGAAATTTCAATGACTGAGGACGGTAAAGTAATTGTATATAGTACATTTGAAGGATCACCAGCAGAAAAAGCTGGTTTAAAATTTGGAGATGTGATAGTTAAAATAAATAACGAAAGTACTGAAGGAAAAAATAGTGATGATGTATCAAAATTGATAAAAGGAGTTCCTGGTACAAAAATAAATATAACAATAAATAGAGATGGTAAAGAATATAATTATGATTTAATTAGAGAGAATGTAGTTTTAAATTCTGTTACCAGTAAAGTATATAATAGTAATAATAAAAAAATTGGTTATGTAAAAATCACTATTTTTGCAGCAAATTCTTATACTCAATTTAGAAATGAAGTTTTAAAATTAGAAAAAGAAAATATTGACTCTCTGATTATTGATGTAAGAAATAATTCGGGAGGATACTTAGATACAGTTACAGATATGCTTAGTATGTTCTTAAAAAAGGGAAGTATTATATATCAATTAGATGAAAAAGGTGACATTACAAAAGTTAAAGATGAAACTAAGGAATCTAGAAAATACAAAGTTGGAGTATTAATAAATGAATATAGTGCCTCTGCTTCTGAAATACTTGCAGCTGCTATAAAAGAAAATTATGGTGGAGAAGTAATAGGAGTTAATTCCTATGGTAAAGGAACTGTACAACAAACTAAAGAACTTAATACAGGTGGAATGATGAAGTTTACTACACAAAAATGGTTAACTTCCAAAGGAAATTGGATTAATGAAAAAGGGGTAGAACCTACAGTAAAAGTAGAATTAAATAAAAATTATAATATAGATGATGAAAGTACCGACAATCAATTACAAAAAGCAATAGAACAGATGTCAAAATAGCTCTATTGTTTTTTCTTTGACATTTCTACAAATTAAGTTATAATATTTAATGGAAGAAACGAGGATAATATATGAATGAATTAAGAATAGGAGCAAAATTAGAAATACATAGTTATAAGCATAATAAAAAAATTCACAGAACTTGGGATGAAGCAATAATACTAGATATCAAAGATGATTATATAGTGTGTGGAAATAATAGAACATTGGTAACAGAATCTGATGGTAGAAGGTGGAAAACAAAAGAACCTGCAATACTTTATTTCTTTAAAGATAAATGGTATAACGTTATATGTCAATTAAAAGATAAAGGAATATATTATTATTGTAATATTGCATCTCCATATATAATTGATGGAAAATATATTAAATATATAGACTATGACTTAGATTTAAGAGTATTTCCTGATGGGGCTTTTAGAATATTAGATAGGGATGAATATAAATATCACAAAAATTTAATGAATTATGGAAATAAAATAGATAAAATAACAACAAATGAATTATCTGATTTAATTGAGTTATATAAAAAACACGAAGGACCATTTAAAAAAGGAGCTGAAAAATATTATTATTCAATCTATTTGGAATATAGTAAAAAGACAGAAAATGTATAGAGAATTTAAGCAAATTCTCTTTTTTAATAAAAAAAAATAAAAATTTCAAAAAAAGTATTTACATTTAAAAATAAACGGTATATAATAACACCCGTCAACACAAAAAAGGAAATAAAAATTAGTAATCTTTTTATTAAAAGAACATATATTATTTATGTAGAGGAATTAATAAAAAGTGATGCATTTCCTTTATAAACATTTATTAAATTATTGTATTTGTCGTAAAAAAACGAAAAAAGAAAAAAAGTTAAAAAAAAGTTAAAAAAGTGTTGACAAAGAATACGATAATTTGATATATTAATAACGCAGCCGAGAAGAGTGGTTGTGAAAATGATCTTTGAAAACTAAGTAAAATAAGAGTTTCAAGTAGCTAGGAAAACAAACAATTTAAAATCAAAAAGTTTGTAAAAACTTTTTTTAATTTTTTATGAGAGTTTGATCCTGGCTCAGGATGAACGCTGGCGGCATGCCTAAGACATGCAAGTCGTACGAGGCGGCCCAATGAAAATGGAGTGCTTGCACAAAGTTGGATTTGGATTCCCGCCTAGTGGCGGACGGGTGAGTAACACGTGGGTGACCTGCCTTTAAGATTGGGATAACAGTTGGAAACGACTGCTAATACCGGATAACACATAGTTTCGTTTCTATGTTGAAAGGTGCCTTTAAAGCATCGCTTAAAGATGGGCCTGCGGCGTATTAGCTAGTTGGTAAGGTAATGGCTTACCAAGGCAACGATGCGTAGCCGAACTGAGAGGTTGATCGGCCACACTGGGACTGAGACACGGCCCAGACTCCTACGGGAGACAGC
>CALVZF010000013.1 GCA_944372455.1 uncultured Bacilli bacterium | reverse complement strand
GGCGATATAGGACTCGAACCTATGACCCCCTGCTTGTAAGGCAGGTGCTCTAACCAACTGAGCTAATCGCCCAAATAGTTCCATCGGACGTAAATTAATATACCATTTATTACTGCTCTTTGTCAATACTCATTACCATATTTTATGAAAAAAAATAAATTTTATTTCTTTTTTATAATAATAGTTGTAAAATATAGATGTATTAAGGAATAATTATTAATATATAGAAAAGGAAATGATTAAAAGTTATGAAAAAATTTACATTAATAGTATTATCTATTTTTCTGTTTTTATCAATATTTATTCTAGAATTCAATATTATACTTTCCAACAATTTAAGTAAAACTAATATTACTAAGATAGTAGATAATATCAATATTACAGACAAAAATAATGAATCAAATAATAATAGTAACGAAAATATTAATTATAATCGTGAACTAGATGAATTATACCTTTTAGCTAAAGAACACAATATTAAAGAAGAAACAGTAAATAATATTATAAATTCTAAAGAAGTTAAAGAGTTTATTTCCAAATATATTTCTTATGGAACTGATAATCTTTTAAACATTAATACAATTAATATTACAAATCAAGAAATTGAGCAAGATTTAAATAATACCATTCAAGAATATATTAATAATAATCAAACAAGTTTATCTAACAAAGAACAAAATGATATTAAAAAATTTGTAAATCAATATTCATATAAAGTAACTGAAATAATACCTAACCTAACAAATACAAATAATTTAATTGATAAAAACATTTTATCCTTTGTAAGATTTATATTAGGAAATACTTTAAGAATTATTTTGATAGTTACAATTTTAATTCTTACTCTATTAATATATTTATTACAAAGAAAAAATAAAAAATGGCTACTTTACTTAGGAAATACTTTTCTTGTAGTAACAATTTTTACGTTTATTTTTAGTATTTCAATAAATCCTATATTTAATTTAGTATCTCGACACTTTTCTATTTCAAATGCGCTTATTAACCCATTTTCTAGATCAATAATTAAAACTTTTGTTACTTGTTCAATTGTTACAATTATTATTTCAATAATATTATTAGTAGTTTATGAAAAAAGTAAAAAAACTATCAAATCAAGATAGTTTTTTAAATTTACTCCAAAGTTCTTCTTTTGGATAATTTTCAAAAGTCATTAATTCTTTTTTAGTCGGATGATAAAAAGAAAGTTTATATGCGTGTAAATAAATCTTACCTTTTTTAGCATTACTATTATATTTTATATCACAAGTTAAAGGATATCCAATATTAGCTAATTGAACCCTAATTTGATGATGTCTACCAGTAAATAACTTTATTTTTAATAGACTTATATTCTGACTAATATTTGATTCTAATACATCATATTCTAACGAAGCTAATTTTCCCTTTGTTTTATCTACAACAAAACTTTTATTTAATTTTTCGTCTTTTAATAAATAATTTTCTAATTTTTCATGATTTTTATCTGGAATACCATCAACAATACATAAATATTCTTTATAAAATTTTTTATTTTTAATAGCTTCACTAAGTCTTTTAGCCGCTTTACTAGTTTTTGCAAATACCATTATTCCAGAAGTCATTCTATCTAATCTATGAACTAATCCTAGATAAACATTTCCTGGTTTATTATATTTTTCTTTAATATATTTTTTTATTAGTGTAAGCATATCTATATCATTGGTATTATCTTTTTGTGAAAGAACTCCAGCTGGTTTTATAACTACTATTATGTGATTATCTTCATATAAAATATTTAAATTATTCATTACTTTCCCATCTTCCATAAACTCCACAAGGAAGAATTAAATCACTATTTAAAGCAGGTAATCCTATTTCATCATATGTTATAGTCCCATTATACTTTTTAGCTACTGTAAGCTTTAAAATGTTGTTTAAAATAGACATAGGTAATCCAGTAGTATAAGAATTAATATGTAAGAATAATGGATCATCACTTAAAAGTTCTACACAAAGTTCCAATAATGAAAATAAATCTTTTTCAATATCCCAAATTTCACCATTACTACCCCTACCATAACTAGGAGGATCCATTATAATTGCATCGTATTTATTCCCTCTTCTTATTTCCCTTTTAACAAATTTAATACAATCATCAACAATAAATCTAACATTATTATCTTCTAAAAGAGAAAGTTTAATATTATCTTTAGCCCAAGCTACCATTCCTTTAGAAGAATCTACATGAACTACATCTGCTCCTGCATAAGAACAAGCAACGGTAGCTCCACCAGTATATGCAAATAAATTTAACACTTTAATCTTAGTATTTCTAGTTTTATTAGCTCTAGAAATTTTTTCTATAAAATAATCCCAATTAACCGCTTGTTCTGGAAATAATCCTGTATGTTTAAAACCCATTAATCCTATTTTAAATTTTAAATCTTTATAATTTAATACAAAAGTTTCAGGAATATTTTTTTTATATTCCCAAAATCCTCCTCCCTTGTTATTTCTATGGTAATGAGCATCTATATTATTCCATAAATTTGGATTATTTCTAACATTCCAAATTATTTGAGGATCGGGCCTTAAGAATTTGTATTTACCCCACACTTCCAATTTTTCCCCATTAGACATATCTAAAATTTTATATTCTTTCCAATTATCAGCAACTAACATTTAAACACCTCTATCACATTTTATCATAACAAAAAAAACTATTCAAATTAGTTGAATAGTTTTAACATCCATCACTACAATTAAAATTGTAAACTTTATCAATATTATTTAAATAAATATTTTTAAGCTCTTTATATTGTTCTTCATTTAAAGGAATACTTGGATCAGTTTGAGATTCAACAGTATTAGAGTGTATTCCAACAATTTCTCCATTTTTCATAAATAATACTGCTGGAACATAAAGTCTTTTAATGGATTCATCATTTAAACCCTCATATGAAGGAAGATAACTATTTAATTTTTCAAGTATAAGTTTATAACTATCACTACCTTCTTTAGTAGTAATTATTTTACCTTCTTCATCTAACTTTTTTTCATCTCTTATATCTTTAACATCTAAATAATAAGCTTCCTTAATATTTCTTTCTTTTAAAGCATCTATTAATACTGGAACTGCGTTCCGACACCATGGACATTCATTAAATCCAAAGTAAATAATTCCAGTACCAGAATCTAAAAAGTCCTTTAATTCTTCATCTACTAAGTATTTCATTGGATTATCTTTATCAACTTTAATACTTAACATGTCTTCGTTTTGATTTAAACTTTCATATTCCTTTTTAAATTTTACTGCATCAGTTATACTATTATCAGTTTCAAAAGGATTAGTGTCTTTATTAGTAATATTAAAATATATTACTAGACCAAGTGAAATAATTCCTAAGATAATTAAAGAAAGTCCCCTAATTATATATTTTTTTCTTTCACTATATTTTATTTTTTTCATAAATACTCCAATTTATTGACTATTATTTATTTGACTCATTACTTCGCTGGCAAAATCATCTTGTCTTTTTTCAATTCCTTCGCCTACTTCATAACGAACCATCTTTACAATTTTCCCACCATTATTTTTAACATAAGCACTAACACTTAAGTCTCCATCTTTAATGAATGGTTGTTCTTCTAAACAGATTTCTTTGTAGAATTTTTGAATTCTACCCATTACCATTTTTTCAGCTATTTCAGCAGGTTTTCCTTCGTTTATAGCTTGTTCTTTAAGAATTGCTTTTTCTTTTTCAAGTTCTTCTTCTGGTACATCTTCTTTAGTTACATATTTAGGTTTCATAGCTGCTGATTGCATTGCGACATCTTTTGCAACTTCTTCATTTGCTCCATTAATAACTGTAAGTACTGCAATTCTTCCACCCATGTGTAAATAAGAACCAAATACTTCGTCATCATTTTTAGTAACTATTTCAAATCTTCTAAAAGATAATTTTTCTCCAATTTTTGAAATTGCATTTACAATTAAATCACTAATTTTCATTCCATCTACTTCTAAGTTGTTTGCTTCTTCAATAGAAGTTGCATTACCTTTTAATAAAGTTTCTCCAATTTGTTTAACTAAATTTTGAAATTCTTCATTTTTAGCTACAAAATCTGTCTCAGAGTTTATTTCTAATATAACTGCTTTATTACCATCAATAAATATATTTGATAACCCTTCAGCAGCTATTCTTGCTTCTTTCTTTTTAGCTTTAGATAATCCTTTTTCTCTTAAAAAATCTATTGCTTTGTCAAAATCTCCATTAGTTGCTTCTAATGCTTTTTTACAATCAAGCATTCCTACACCAGTTGTTTCTCTTAATTCTTTTACCATTTGTGCATTAACCATAAATTATCTCTCCCTTATTTTAAAGCATTAATAAGTTCATCTTTTTTCATTGTAGTATAACCTTTAATCCCTTTTTCTTTAGCCATTGCTTTTAAATCAGCAACTGTTAATTTTGATAAATCTTCATTTACTTTCTTTTCTTCTTTAGTTGGATTAACTTCTTTTTCTACTACTTCTTTTATTATATTTTCTTTTTTAGTATCTTGGGTAACTGCTTCTTTAGTTTTTTCTATATCTGTTTCTTTAACCTTTTTGTTTTCATCTCTTTTAAAGTTATTATTTTTTCCTTTAAAGTCTCTATTTTTATTATCTTTTCTAAAGTTTCTGTTATCTCTTTTGAATGCAGGAGCTTTATTTAAGGCTTCTTCCATGTTGATATCTTTATCTGATCCCTTTACATAATCTACCATTGTTCCACCATTTACTTCAACAATAGCATTATTTAATACTCCAAGAATAGTTTTAACACTTCTTACTGCATCATCGTTACCTGGAATAACATAGTCTACATCATCTGGATCACAGTTAGTATCTACGATTCCAAATACAGGTATGTGTAACTTTCTTGCTTCTCTTATTGCATTAATTTCTTTTTTTGGATCAACAATTACTAATGCTTCAGGAAGTCTTCTCATGTTACGAATTCCTCTTAAATATTTGTCTAATTTTTCATATTCTTTTTTAATTTTAATTACTTCTTTTTTAGGAAGTACTTCAAATAATCCATCTTTTTCTTGTTTTTCAATTTCTTCTAATCTTCTTACTCTACCACGTATTGTTCTAAAGTTAGTTAAAGTTCCCCCTAACCATCTTTCGTTTACATAATACATGTTAGAACGTGTTGCTTCTTCTCTTGCAGCTTCTTGAGCTTGTTTTTTAGTTCCTACGAATAAAACTTTTCCTCCACGTTCAGCAATTTTTTTAAGTTCAGCATAAGCTTCTTCTAATAGTGCTGCGGTTTTGTTTAAATCAATAATATAAATATCTTCTCTTGCTGCAAAAATATATTCTTTCATTTTTGGATTCCATCTTCTTGTTTGATGTCCAAAATGAACTCCACTTTCTAATAAACTGTTCATTGACACTACTGCCATAAATTAATTTCCTCCTCTTTCGTTTTTCTTCCAAATAGTTCTAATAAATACCACCTAAAGGCACTAGATATTTAAATTCCTACTTGTGATTATTTTAAAGCATCTATTAATTCTGCTTTTTTCATTGTAGTATAACCCTCAATATTCTTTTCTTTAGCCATTGCTTTTAAATCAGCAACTGTTAATTTTGATAAATCTTCATTTGATTTTTTTTCTTCTTTTGTACTTGTTTTCTTTACTTCTTTTGTTTCAGTTTTTGGTAATTTTCCATTTAATGCATCGTTTGCTACTTCTACTAATTTAGTAAATGCTTCTTTATCAGCAATTGCAATTTCTGAAAGCATTTTTCTATTAATTTCTACACCTGCTTTAGATAGTCCATTTATGAATTTTGAGTAACTAATATTATTTTCACGACAAGCGGCATTAATTCTAGTTATCCATAATTTTCTAAAGTTTCTTTTATTTTGTTTTCTATCTCTATAAGCATAAGCTCCTGAATGCATTAATTGTTCTTTAGCTGTTCTATATAATCTATGTTTACTACCAAAATATCCTTTTGCTTGTTTTAATACTTTTTTGTGTCTTTGTTTTGTAACAACACCATTTTTAACTCTTGGCATTATAATTCCTCCTTCTAAAATTATTAAATAATATCTTTTACTCTTTTGTAATCAGATTTATTTAATGTAGATCCATTTCTTTTTTTCATATTTGCTTTCGCATTTTTCTTTCCTGTATTATGTCTTGATCCTGGACAACCAATACCTATTGTTCCACTATTTCTAACATTTAATACTTTTTTAGTACCTTTGTGTGTTTTCATCTTTGGCATAAATAATTCCTCCTTAATTTTTATTTGATAGGTGCTAATAACATAAACATACTACGTCCATCCATTTTAGGGGGTTGTTCAACACTAGCTTTTCCTTCTAGCTCATTCGCAAATTTTATTAATACATCACGTCCAATTTCTGTATGTGCCATTTGACGTCCTTTAAAACGTATAGTAACTTTAATTTTATGTCCTTTTTCTAAATATTTTGAAACATTCTTAAGCTTAGTATTAAAATCGTGAACATCTATTACTGGAGATAATCTAAACTCTTTCATTTCAAGGTTGTTTTCCCTTTGTTTTTTTTGTGCTTCTTTTTGTTTCTTATTTTTTTCATATTTATATTTGTTGTAATCCATTATTTTACAAACTGGTGGATTAGCATTAGGACTTATTAAAACTAAATCAAAACCCGCATATTCAGCTAAAGTTAAAGCATCTTCTAAGTTTTTAACTCCCATTTGTTCCCCATGAGGACCTATCACTAGTACTTGACTAGCTCTAATTTGACGATTTATTAAAGCGTCTTTAGTATTGTTTGCTATAAAAAACACCTCCAATAAAAAAGTGAATACTAATGTATCCACTTTAATTACCTATTTCATTACACTATTAAAAATAAATGTAATTTGGCATTTTACCCATTTCTAAATATGCAGAAATCAGGTGAATTGTGGATACAATTGCTTTCCTTTTTTAAATTACATGTTTAATTATATACATTTATTCCTAATTTGTCAACCTTTTTAAATTAATACTAACTCTGTTCCATTTTTAATTTCTGCATTTTTAACGTATTGATTATTATCATATATATTTCCAGTTTCCTTATTAATTAAAATTGTATTATTTTGAAGAATAAAACCTCCATCTGTAAGTTCATTAAGAGCATTACCAAGTAAAATTATTATTTGTTCAATTTTTTTATTTATAGGAATATATACATCATATCGCATTTCTATAATAGGAATATATAAAACTACTAACACTTTATTCATCTTTATCACTTCCATCATTAATAAATTTAGTTAAAAAAGCATTACCATTTTTAACAACATATCCAAATGAATCTTGCATTTGTTCATAATTTTCTTTAACTGTTTTATTTAAAGTAAACGTATATTGATTTGCTATACCACTACCAATCCATACAAAATCCTTATTGTTTATATATTTAGTAAACCATCCCTCATAAGTTAATTTTTTTAATTCTGAAATACTATCAATTATTATAAAGTTTATATTTTTACTTTGATTAGAATTATCAAATAATTTATCTATTCTGGTTTTATTTTCCATAGAAATATTATTTATGAAAGTATTCATTCCAATTATTACACAAATAATAGGTTTATATTGAGTTCTATCTGGCTTTTGACTATTTTCTATATGATTATATATATTTTGAAAAACTTGATTGAAATTATCATTTATAAATGTACCCTTTTGAAATTTTGTAAAATCTAAAAGATTTAGAGCATCAATTACTATTAATTGATAATTGATTAGGTAGTTTAGTATTTTTATTATTCCTGAAATAATATTTGAAAATTCTACTGTTTCACCTGTAATAATACTAAGAGTTTTATTGAAGTTATATTTAGCTGCTTCTAAGTTTTCTTTTAAGTATCCTAATGGAAGTTTATCAAGCGTACTAATTTCTTTTTCTAATAACTCAAAAGTTACTGTTTTAGGAAGTACTGGAATCTTTGTAGCAAAATATTTTCCTAATTCGGTTAATGACTTACATAATTTTTCTATAAATGTATTATCGTCATCTATGGTATTATTTATACTGGCAGTTTGAAATTCATATATATTATCTAAACTAACTAGTCCCCTTCCCTTTTCTTTTGAAAGAATAGTTCTAACTTGCTTTCCAAAAATATATGTATAATCAGAAGAATCACTAATTTTTAAAGCTAAAGTTTGATTAAAGTTTTGTTGTAACGAATATCTAATAGAATTTGATGAGTTAGTACTTAAAATAAATATTATGCCGTATTTATAAGAATCTCTCGATATTTTTTGTATATCTTCTGCATATTGGCTATAAGATTCTATAAAAGTTTCATAAGAATTAATAATTATTAAAATAGTAGGTAAAATATTTCCACTTTTCTTAGAATAAGTTTTATATTCTCCATTATATTCTCTAAAAAGTTTTTTTCTATTTTCAATTAAACTATAAAGTTGTTTAAATAAATTATTAATTTTTTCTTCATCTGTTACTAGTAATACATCACCAATATGTGGAGCTTTTGAAAATATTTTTAAAGTTTCTCCTCCAAAATCTAAAATATAAATATTTACTTCTTTTGCACTATACATTGTGATTGTAGAATAAATAATAGTGTTTAGTAACATCTCTTTACCACTTCCAGGAGCTCCATATATTAAGGTATTACCATTATTTGTTAACGGTAAAGTAAGTAGTCCTTGTCTTTGATTATATGGATCATCATATTCTCCTATAATTGGATTTATGTTTAATGGTTCTTTATTAAAGGAATATTTTTTCTTCAAGTCTTCTACAAATATTTTTGCTGGAATTTTATCTAACCATAATTTTCTAGTTTCTATATTATTTTGTTTAGCGATTTCATCTAAGTATTTAACAATATTAGCTAATTCTTCTCCTAAATTAGAATTTACTGATTTTTTCTTGTTATCAATAGTTTTAATTACATTACCTACATTATCTATAAAATTAATGGATGTATCCTCTTTCTTTTTATATATATCTTGGGGAATATAGTGCATTCCACACCAGGCTGCCTGTCCTAATTTAAATAATTCATTATAACCTACTTGAATATAAAATCTTCCTACATTTTTTAATTCTGCTGCATCCGGACGTTTAATTACATCTATACTATCCGATTTTTCTTGAACTTTTAAACAAACTCTAAATCTAGAGTTACTCCAAATTTGGTCATTAACTACTCCAGCAGGTTTTTGAGTTGCCAAAATTAAATGAACTCCTAAACTACGACCAATACGTGCAGTACTAATTAATTGATCCATAAAATCAGGTTGTTGACTCTTAAGCTCTGCAAACTCATCTGAAATAATCAATAAATGTGGAATGGGCTCAGTGATTACCCCTTGCCTATACAAACTTTGATATTTATATATATCCATTGTACTTTCGTTTAATTTATCGCGAGTTTTATTAAAAATTGTCTGTCTTCTTCTTAATTCACTTTGAATGGAAGTTAAAGCTCTATCTAAATCAGATTTATCTAAATTAGTAATTGAACCAGCAATATGTGGTAATTTAATGTTTCGTTCTTTATTTTCAAAAGCGCCAGAAAGTCCTCCCCCTTTATAATCAATTAAAACAAATGAAACATCATTAGGATGATATTCTACTGCTAGTGATAAAAGATATGTGATTATAAATTCTGATTTACCACTACCTGTCATACCAGCTATTAATCCATGTGGTCCATGATATTTTTCGTGTATATCTAATTTAAATATTTCTCCATTTTCATCTATACCAATAGGAGCTTGTAAACTTAAATATGGATTATTAGTCTTCCATTTTTCTTGAATATTTAATTGCTCTATCTTACCTACATTATACATTTCAAGAAATCCTATTGATTCAGGAATAGTTTTTTTATTATTTGTTATATCTTCTATTGGAGTATTTGCAAGTATTTGAGCAATCTTAAACATATTAATATTTTCTAAAAAATCTGCAAAAAATATTTTTTGCTTATTAGCAATTAATTCATTTTCAAATAATCCTGATTCCTTTTCAAACAAATTTATAAAAGTAGTACATTCATTAGGTAAAGTAGATAAATTATCAGCCTTAAAAACAATACTAAACCCATAATTTATATCAGTCTCTAAAATTCTTTTTATTATTCTCATATTTTTAGCTTCTTTAAAAGAATCTACTATTATAAAATAATAAGGTTCAACCTCTTTATAACTACTTTCTTCTTGTTCGTTAAAGTTACTAATTCTTTTGTTTAAAACATCATCTAAATAATTAGATATTTGTTGAATTTCATCAGAATTAGTTCCAAAAAATCTTATGTCTCTATTATTACTAAAACTATGTGGTAAAATTTTTAAATAATTATAATTATTAGAATCATCTTCATTAGTTAAGAGAATTATTTTTAATTTTTCATAACTATGAAAAGTTATTAATTTTAAAATAAGACCATTTATAAAATTAACAGTTAGATTATTATTTCCTACTATACCGACTACATTCTTATCTGTAAAGGAGACACATATTGGTACATTTTCCATTAATTTTGATTTATTTAAAAGCTGATCTAGTAAAGGTTTTAAATTATTTTCTTCAACTGTAAACCCTTCTTGTTTAGTTTCTATTTTAATTTTAGAATCAACATTTCCAAGTCCTATTCTTACATTTAAAAAATCATCATCTTTTAATCTTCTTTCCCAAAGCCTTGAGGTTCTAGACATAATAATTTTTACACAATCATTTAAATCTGCATTATTTTGTATTAAGGTTATTTTTTGATTACTAATTTCTGTTTCAATTTCTTTTTCAAATTTATTTATATAATCAGTATATTTTTTAAAAATTTTTTTATTTTTTCTTTTTACATTTTTATTATCGTACATTTTTGAAAGTGTAGGCCAAAATAAAGTGGATAAAAGCATAGCTATTGACATAACTATTGAAGGTAAGGCAGTACTAATGTCTTTTCCTTCATTGACTACCCCATTTATTGCTTGCCAGGCAAACATTACTGAGGTAAGTCCCATAGTCATCATTGGACCAAGAGTATAAATAAAAGGTTTATCATCTTTTTTAACTGGATCTGGGGGAGGATCAATTTTAAAAACCGACTCTTGAATTGTTGAAATAAATCTTGGGGATTTATGAAAATAATCTGTTGGACTATAAAGAGTAAAATCTGCTTCTTCATTTAAAATATCAACACTTTTTCTTACAAATTTCTTAGGTAATAGTATATTTACATCAAAGGTTACTAAATTATTAGGATTATTAACAACAATAAAATTACCTGCTATAATTATTTTTAATCCCATTATAAATATAATATCGCCAATTTGTAAAATTTTATTTTGAACTAATTTATTATTTACATAAACAAACTTTCCTTGTCCACATTTGAGTGTCCATTGGTTATTTGAATATATCAAATAAGAATTATTTGGTAAAATATGAGGACTATTATAATAGATATTATTTGTTTTACTATTACCAATAGTAATTGTAGTATTATTATTTATTGAAAATTGTTTAAAAGTATTATCAAAATCTGGATAACAATAAATGATTATTAAGGTATCTGTTATAGTTGGTTTTAAATAAAAGAATTCATATTCTTTTAATTTTATATTACTAACATAAGTATTATTTAGAATTACCTTAATTTCAGAATTACTAATAATTTCCCAGGCATTATCTTTTTGTACTAATTCAATTAAATTGGTTT
The DNA here is from genome assembly GCA_944372455.1 of uncultured Bacilli bacterium. Classification (GTDB taxonomy): domain Bacteria; phylum Bacillota_I; class Bacilli_A; order RF39; family UBA660; genus SIG205. The sequence continues at coordinate 21,414 of CALVZF010000013.1, read as the reverse complement.
TATCATTTAATTCGTCATAATCTGTTATCCAATAGCTATTAGTATTTTCTTTAGGTAAAGTATAATTTTTAATTTTATTCTTTTTTATAATCGCTAACTTCATAATTACATCCCCTATTTACTCTAAAGAGATTAAGCAATTCAAAATATGAATTGCTTAATTAATATTTCTAATTACAATTATCTTTTAAATTTTTATTTTAGTGTTTTATTCGAAACTAATTCCATCTATTAATTCATTTACTTTAGTTAATTGTTCATTAGCATCCGTTTGTAGTGCTCCATAATTTTTTGACTTTTCAGTTAAATACTGAATAATTAATTCTAAAAATTCTTCTAAATTCCCTTTATATCCTTCAATATTAAACGCTATTTCTGAGATAATATTTCTTATATCTTTCCCATCAGCATTACCTTTTTTAATATTATCTTTAACTGTATTTGCTTGTTCTTGTATACTATTCATTTCTTGTATAATTTCACCTTTAATTTGAGATAATCTTTGTCCCATTCTAAGTAATTCACTTTCACTAATTTTTAATGCCATTTTGTTTACCTCCTCTTTTATCTTGCAGCTTTACTACCTATTTCTGCATTAGTAATTGAATAATGATTTAACGCTGAAGTAAAATTTTTACTTACTTCTACATATCTTTTTATACATTCTACATATTCTTTCATTGCTTTTATTGCTTCTTTTTTATCTGGATAATCACTTATCCAAGCTTCTTCTATACTATTTATTACATAATAAATTGATTCACAATTAGTAATTAAGTTAGAAAACTCTCCAACCATTTTATTTGCACTTTCATTTAATTCGTTATTGTTTCTAATTTCTAAACTTATAACACCCATATCTAAACCTCCTTACTCATACATTTGATACATCTTTGTTCCAAGCATTATTTCATTTTGTAATTGATCAATTTTCATTTTTTCTTCTTCATAAGCTTGAATTGCTTTTTCAAGAGAAAGTGCGAATTGATTTAAACTATCACCATACGCTGCAATTTGATGATCAGCAAACGTTTTTAAACTACTAAGATTAGAAACAGATTTTTGAGAAGCTGTTGTAACTTGTGATGATAATTTTTCTAATTTTGAACAAAAATTTGTTTCTCTACAATTATTTTTTAAAGAATTTAAAAGATTATTAGCATTGTTAAATTCTCTTTGAAAATCCTCTATTAGAGAAGTTAACTGTCTTTGTAACTCATATATTTCAGATCCTATATTAAAATAATTTCCCATTATTACACTCCTTTATTTTAGTTATTACCTTGATTTCTAATATTTGTTGCATATAATTCGCAGGTTCTTCCTGTAGCATTTAATGTAGGTACTAACCCAGTACCGTTAGCATACCCTAACCCTTGAATTACTTTTCTTAAAGCTTCAATATAAGTAGTTTTATCTTCAGTATTTGACGCCCATGAAGCATCTATTTTATTTACTATGTTGGTAAGTCTATCGTTTAACTCTAATAATTTTTGAGAAACACTTTGTAAACTTCTACCATCAGAAATAGCTTCTTCTACATTGTTAAATTCAATTACCATAAATACCCTCCTTTCAAAGGAATTGTATAATTATTCACAATTCTAATTAGAGTATATAATATAACCCCCCCCGGTCAAGTATTTTTTGTCAACAATTGTCAAAAAATGTAATATAATATTATTTAGTGGTGTGATTAGTATGTATGAATTATTAAAATGTTGTACACTTTGTCCTAGAGAGTGCAAAGTTAATAGATTAGCTAACGAAATAGGTTTTTGTAAGGCTACTAAAGATATAGTAATATCTAGAGCAGCGCTCCATTATTTTGAAGAGCCCTGTATTTCAGCAAGTTCTGGAAGTGGTACTATATTTTTTTCAAATTGTAATTTAGGTTGTGTATATTGTCAAAATTATCAAATAAGTACTTGTGGTTATGGTAAAAAAATCACAGTAGAACGTCTTGGCAAAATCATGATAGAATTACAAAATAAGAAAGCCCACAATATAAATTTAGTAACCCCTACTCATTATGTACCTCAAATAATTGAAGCAATTAAAATAGCTAAAAATTTAGGATTAAAAATCCCTATTGTCTATAATACTAGTGGTTATGAGAGTGTTGAAACTATCAAATTGTTAGATGGATATATAGATATTTATTTAACCGATTTTAAATATTATGATAATAATTATTCTAAAAAATATTCTAAAATAGATAATTACTTTGAATGTGCAAGTATAGCTTTAGAAAAAATGTATGATCAAATTGGAAATCCTATATTTGATAAACAAGGAATAATGCAAAAAGGAATAATTGTAAGACACTTAATATTACCTGGATTAATAGATGATTCCAAAAAAATTATTAAATATCTTTATAATAAATATGGTAATAACATTTATATTAGTATTATGAATCAGTATACTCCTCTTGAAAATGTAAAAAAATATAAAGAATTAAATAGAATTGTTACATCTAAAGAATATGATGAAGTAATTAATTACGCTATTTCTATAGGAGTAGAAAATGCTTATATTCAAGAAGGTGAAACACAAAAAGAAAGCTTTATTCCTTCATTTAATTTTGAAGGATTATAAAACTTTCTTTTTTTTAATAATTATTTTATCAATATCATTTAAAATTTTAGAATTTGTATTTTCTGTATTAACTAATACTACAGGTTTATTTTGAATAATATCTTTGAGATGTTTCGTATGACCAGATATTGTTAAAGCTCTTTCTTTTTCAATATAGGCTAGTATTGATAAAACTATATATGTAGATTTTACTGCAACCAGACTTTTTTCTTTTAAATAATTTTTAAGATATTTTATATACGATTTTTCAGTTTTAATTTCATTTATACAAATTAATATAAATTTAGTTAAATCATCTATTAAATACATTAAATCATCATTATCAACACTATTAAGTAAAAAGTCTAGTTTAGATAAATTAATTTTATTTTCTAAAATTTTAAAATTAATTTCTTTTAAAATACTTTTAATTTCTATTAAAATTAATTTTAAGTTTTCTTTTTTTAAATATTCTTCATTTACTATTTTATTATATCTTTCTAAATCGTTTAAATCCCCATTAGTTAAAATACTAACTATATTATTTAATCCCATTTAATACACTTCCCCGATAGGTGCTATTTTAACATTATTTGATATAGTTGTCAAAGAAAAAGAAAGTGATTTTACTCACTTTCATAATCGCAATTTACACATTTAATTTTTTTATTTTTATTAACTAAAATTCCATGACAGTTTGGACAGTATGAACCCGTTGGCTTATCCCATAATGCATAATTACAAGTTGGATAATTATTACATCCGTAGAATAATTTACCTTTTTTAGTTTTTTTCTCAACAATTTTTCCTTCACATATTGGGCAGTCCATTATTTCAACTATCTTTTTTGGTTCTTGTTTAATATATTTACATTCAGGATAATTACTGCATGCTATAAATTCTCCGTATTTTCCTTTTCGCATAACTAAAGGATTCCCACAAGAAGGACACATTTCTCCTGTTTGGATAGGGGCCTTTTTCTCCATTTTATGGAAAGCATCTTCTACTAATGGTTCAAATTTATCAAAGAATTCTTCTACTAAGTTATACCAAATTAAATCTCCTTCAGCTATTTCATCTAGTTCAGCTTCCATTTTAGCAGTATATTCTACATTTATAATACTTGAGAAAAATTCTTGTAGTTTATCAGTTATTTCAAATCCTACTTCTGTAGGATGAAATTTTTTATCTACTGTATCTACATATCCTCTTTCTTTTAGAGTTTCAACAATTTTAGCATAAGTACTTGGTCTACCAATTCCCAAATCTTCTAATTCTTTAATTAGTTTTGCTTCTGTATAACGAGCTGGTGGTTTAGTATGATGCAAACTTTTTTCTATTTCTTCTGCAACTATTACTTTTGAATGATAAGTGTCAAATGGCGGTAAAACTTTATCTTCACTCTCTTCAAATTCCTTATAAACTTTTAAATATCCATCATATATTAATACTTGACCAGTAGCTTTAAACTTGTAATCATTATTATTCAAAATAACTACTGTTTGTTCTACTTTAGCATCTTTCATTAATGAAGCCAATGCTCTATAATAAATTAATCTATATAGTTTATATTCATCATCACTTAAATATTTTCTAACACTTTCTGGAGTTCTATTTATACTTGTAGGTCTAATAGCTTCATGGGCATCTTGAACATTTTCTTTCTTTTTGCTTTGTTTAGGATAACCAATATATTCTTTTCCAAAATTTTCTTCAATATAATGAAAAGTACTTCCAACAAATTCATCTGATAAACGAATAGAATCTGTTCTCATATAAGTAATAAGCCCTACTGTTTCATTAGCTAAATCTACCCCTTCATATAATTTTTGTGCGATACGCATTGTTTTACTTGCACCAAAATTCAATTTTGCTGAAGCATCTTGTTGCAAACTACTGGTAATAAATGGGGCCTTTGACTTTTTATTTTTACTTTTTGTTTCTATGTTTTCTATTTCAAAGGCTTTAGATAATTTTGATAAAATTAAGTCTGCTTCTTCAGAAGTTTTAATTTCGATATCTTGATCTTTATATTTTTCAAGTTTAGCACTAAATTCTTTAAAAATAGCATCTATTTCATAATAGTCTTCTATTTTAAAAGCTTCTATTTCTCTTTCCCTATCAACTATAAGTTTAAGAGCAACACTTTGTACTCTACCAGCTGATTTACCACTAGTTTTAGATTGCATTAGTTTACTTAGTCTAAATCCAATTATTCTATCTAAAATTCTTCTGGCTTCTTGACTATTAACCATTTTCATATCTATTTTTCTAGTATGGTTAAAAGCATTAATAACAGCATTTTTAGTTATTTCATTAAAAACCACACGCTCATAATTATTATCTTTTAATTTTAAAGTATCATATAAATGCCAACTTATTGCTTCTCCTTCACGGTCAGGGTCGCTTGCTAAATAAACTTTATCTGCTTCTTTAGCATCTTTTTTTAATTCATTAATAACTTTTGATTTACCAGCAATATTAATATAGTTTGGTTTAAAGTGATTTTCTATATCAACTCCTAATCCAAACTTACCAGAAGTTGCTAAATCTCTAATATGTCCTTTACTAGAAACTACTTTATATTCATTACCTAAATATTTTTCTATAGTTTTACTTTTTGAAGGGGATTCTACTATAACTAATTTTTTTGCCATTAACACCATTCCTTTGTCCTAATACTAATTATATACTTTTTTTTTAGAGTTTTGTCAACTATTTTTATATAAAAGAAAAAAGCTATATATAATATTATCGTTAATACTACATATAAACTCTTTTTTATTGAACGACGTAAGGATCTGATTTACTTATTACTATTATCTTTCAGTCAAGAAGTTTCTATCAACATGAAAAGAAGTTTACTTTATAAAAATATAGAAAGAACTTTAAAAATTCCTTCTATATTTCGTTTAAAATTTTAGATAATCTTTCACATTCTATTTTATCCATTGAATCAACATTTTTTAGTTTATAATCAATGTTTAAATCCTTATATTTAGATACTCCCATTGTATGATAAGGTAATAATTCTACCTTTTCTACATTTTTAATAGTTTTAATAAATTCCTTTAATTTTAAAATATATTTTTCATTATCATTTATACCAGGGATAATTACTTGTCTTAACCATAATTTTTTGTTTAACTTTTGACAAGAATTTAAAAATTCTAAACTTTTGTCTATCTCTAAACCAGTAATCTTCTTATAACCTTCTCTTTCAATATGTTTTATATCAAAAATCACTAAATCTATATACTTTAAAACTTCTTCTTCATTACTACCAACACCTGCGGTATCTAAACAAATATTTATATTTAGTTCTTTTAATTTTTTACAAATTTCTATTAAAAATTTAGATTGTACTAAAGGTTCTCCACCTGAAAATGTTACCCCACCAGTCTTACCATAATAATTTTTATATTTTAAAATAATATTTAAAAGTTCTTCAACGGTATATTCTTTTCCTCCAGTAAGTTTCCACATTTCAGGATTGTGGCAAAATACACATCTTAACATACATCCTTGTAAAAATATTACAGTTCTAATTCCTGGACCGTCAACTGTACCAAAAGTTTCAATTTTACTAATATAACCAGTCATTACATTTTTTCGTGGAATGTTCTTGAAATTACTTCTTCTTGTTGTTTTCTTGTAAGTCTATTGAAGTTTACCGCATATCCGCTAACACGAATTGTAAGTAGAGGATATTTATCTGGATTATTCATTGCATCAATTAATAATTCTCTATTTAGTACATTTATATTTAAATGATGACCTCCTTGTTTTGAGTATCCATCTAAAATTGACACCAAGTTGTTTATTTGATCTTCTTTCGTATGTCCTAAGGTATCTGGTACTATTGAGAACGTATTTGAAACTCCATCTCTACAAGAACATTCATAGTTAATTTTAGCAACTGAATTTAATGAAGCGATTGCTCCACTTTTATCTCTTTCATGCATTGGATTAGCTCCTGGCGCAAAAGCTATTCCTGCTTTTCTTCCATCTGGAGTTGCACCAGTTTTAGAACCATACACAACATTTGATGTGATAGTAAGTATTGATAATGTATGAATTGCATTTCTATATAATGGATGTTTTCTTAATTCTGAAATGAATTTATCAGTTAATGAAACAGCTAGACTATCTACTCTGTCATCATCATTTCCGTACTTTGGAAAATCTCCTTCAATTTCAAAATCTACTGTAATTCCATCTTCATCTCTAATAGGTTTAACTTTGGCATACTTTATAGCTGATAAAGAATCCGCAGCTACTGAAAGTCCAGCACATCCAAATGCCATGAGACGTTCTACTTTAGTATCATGAAGTGCCATTTGACTTGCTTCATAAGCATATTTATCATGCATATAATGAATTATATTCATAGTATTTACATACATTTCTGCAACTATTTCTAAAACTTTATTATATTTTTCCATTACAGTATTATAATCCAATATTTCATCTTTAATTGGTTCTAACCCTTCTATAACGGTCTTTTTAGTTCTTTCATCTATCCCACCATTTATAGCATAAAGTAATGCCTTTGCAAGATTACAACGTGCTCCAAAAAATTGCATTTGTTTTCCTACTTGCATTGCTGAAACACAACAAGCAATTGCATAATCATTACCATATATTGGTCTCATTAATTCATCATTTTCATATTGAATAGAATCTGTTTCAATTGAAATTCTTGCACAATACTTTTTAAAAGCTTCTGGAAGGTGTTCACTCCATAAAATTGTCATGTTAGGTTCAGGCGCACTTCCTAAATTAGTCAAAGTATGTAAATATCTAAAAGAAGTTTTAGTAACTAAACTTTTTTTATCATTTAGCATTCCACCAATTGACTCTGTAACCCATGTTGGATCTCCAGCAAACAGTTCATTATATTCAGGAGTTCTTAAATGTCTTACTAATCTCAATTTTATAATAAATTGATCTATCATTTCCTGAGCTTCTTCTTCGGTTATTAAACCTTTTTCTAAATCTCTTTCTATATATATATCTAGAAATGTAGAAGTTCTACCAAGAGAAGTAGCTGCGCCATTATTTTCTTTAATACCAGCTAAGTATCCAAAGTATAGCCATTGAATAGCTTCTTTAGCATTTTTAGCAGGTTTTGAAATATCAAAACCATAACTAAGAGCCATTTCTTTAATTTGCTTTAAAGCTTTTATTTGTTCAGCTACTTCTTCTCTTTTTCTAATTAAATCATCAAGCATATTACCTACTAATTCTTGTTTATCTTTTTCTTTTTGCTCAATTAGATAATCAATTCCGTAAAGGGCAATTCTCCTATAATCCCCAATTATTCTTCCTCTACCATAGGCATCAGGTAACCCAGTAAGTAAAGCATTACTACGAGCTCTTCTAATATCAGGAGTATACACATCAAAAACCCCATCATTATGAGTCTTTCTATATTCACTAAAATGTTTATCAATAGTTGGATCTAATTTATAGCCGTAAGATTCTAAAGCAGAATGTGCCATTCTTAACCCACCATAAACATTAACTATTCTTTTTAAAGGCGCATCTGTTTGAAGTCCAACTATAACCTCATTATCCTTATCTATATATCCAGGATCAAAATTAGTTATACCAGAAATTTTATTTACTTCAACATCTATAATTCCTTTTTTTCTTTCTTCTTCTAGTAGAACTAAACATTTATCCCATATTTTTTTAGTTTTTTTAGAAATTGGAGCTAAAAAAGATTCATCGCTAACATATTCTTTATAGTTTTTTTCAATAAAGTCTTTAACATCAATTTCTTTTTGCCAATTTCCTGAAACAAAATCTTTCCATTCTTCCATCTTGATTACTTCCTTTCTTTTATCAATGCAAAACCGCATTATTTAATTATAACACATTAATGTAAATTTAGTATGCAAAATTTATTATTATATATACATAAACTAATTATATAAAAAAGCATACATTTGTTCAATATATTTTCAAAAAAAGATAAAAAATTTAAGCCTTACATGTTAAGTAAAAATAGTTCTAATCCTAAATTTTTATCTTTTTTTCCACTCTTAATATTTATATCTAAAACAGATAAATCTTTTAAATATTTTTCTAAAGTTTCATATTCTAAATGTTTTGCCTTTTCAAGTGCTAATTTTACCCTATATGGATGAACCTTTAAAAAAGAAGCAATACTACTTTCATTTAAATTTTGATTGAAAAGTATCTTACACTGTAAAATTAATCTAAATTGTGATGCAATCATAACTATAATTTTAGTTGCATCTTCACCATAAAATTTAGTAAGCCCTTCATACAATTCAAAACTTCTTTTTGTATTTTTTTTAGTTACCGCATCAATCAAATCAAAAATATTATCGTCAATTTTCCTAGGAATTAAGTTAATAATATCTTCATCAGTTACTATTTTTTCATCTATTTTATACATCATTAATTTATCAATTTCATTGTTTATAATTTGTAAATCATTACCAGTTCTATCTAAAATTAATTTAGGATTAGATATTTTATATCCTTTAATTTTAAATTTTTTATTTATAGTCTCTTCTATTTCATAATCTCTTAATTTATTACATTCAATCACTTCACATAATTTTTTAGTTTCCTTAACTATTTTTTTTCTTTCATCAATAGAACCATCTACACTAATAATCAATATATTATCATTTTTGGTTTTTTCTAAATATTCTAATAATAAATCAGTATTATAACCTTCTTTTTTATTTTCACTGGTTAAAAATATTGTATTAGTTATAACAACTATTTTTTGATTATCAAATAAATCAAAAGTATTTAGCTCTTCTATTACTTCTTCTATACTATTTTCTGTTAAATCATAAAAAATAATATTACTTTCTTTTGTACCTTTCCTTTTAATAATTTTTTTAATATTATTTTTTATTAAAAATGAATCATTACCGTAAACCAAAAAATTATTATTCATTATTACCACCAATTTAATTATACCATACATTTGTAATTATTATTTAAGAATGGTATTATAATATTGGTGAAAATATGAAAATAGTAATTGAAAATAATGAAATAAAGATTAACAATTGTAAATCATTTAAAGATAGACTATTTGGACTTATGTTTAAAAAAAATATTAATACTGGATTATTATTTGAAAAGTGTAACTTTATTCATACTATATTTATGAAGGAAGCTATAGATGTTATTGGTATTGATGAAAATAATATCGTAGTTGGGTATAAAAAAAGTTTAAATCCCTACAAATTTTATAGGATTAAGCGTGCAAAAAAAATAATAGAATTGCCTGGTAATTCTATTAAGAATGATATTTTAAATACAAAGATAATTTTTAAAGGTTAACTACAAGTTATTGTGATGATAAAATTTGTTTGTTATAATAAGTCTAGATACATTTGAAAATATCAGATGCTTCCCTTTCTTCAAAAAGGAAAGGTGGTGGTTATTATGACAAATAGAGAGAAATCTCAATTTATTATAATTCTACTATTATTTTTATAGTAATCACCTACTATTTAAATAATAAAAGCATCTGATTTCAACACCAGTTGATTTCAGATGCAAGCCCAAACAAGGGAATGCATTTGATTCCGCAATCAAATGTATCCTTTTTTATTTTATTCAAGTTTCCTTGACATATTCATATTAACATAAAAAATAACATTTTACAAGTGAGCTTTTAATTTCTTTAGCTCTTTTTGGAACAATAAATAATAAAAGAAATTATTAACATTGTTGTATAAAGTATTATAGCAGCTTTACAAATTAAAAACAACCCTATATATATATAAGTCCAGGTATAAATCCATAACCTGGTAAATTCTTATAATAATTTAATAAAAATATTGATATGATAATAAATAATATTATCTAAAATTTAGATTTCTTTTTTTTATTAAAAATATAAGAGGTATCAACTGTAAAATAAATATTATTAGAAAACAAGGCATTATTACATACAAATCACCTATGCCCTAAGTTCAAATAAGTAATCTAGGATTCTTACAGTGTCTCCTTCTTTAGCTCCCATTTCGTAAAGTTTATCATCAATTCCCATTTTTCTTAATTTATTTGCAAATCTTTTAATACTATCATCAGTAGTAAATTTAGTCATTTTAAATAATTTTTCTACTTGTTCGCCAGAAATAACCCAAGTCCCATCTTCATCTTTAGAAATTTTAAATGGTTGTTCTTTTTTGAATTTATATAATACATGACTTTCAAATTTAGATTCATCGTATATTGGTGTAGATTCTATACTATCTAAAATGTTAGCTAATTCAATTAAAATTTTATCTATACCTTCTTTTTTTATCGCACTCATTTCAAAAACTTTAAGTTCTTTATATTTTGATTTAAAAGCTTTAAGATTTTCCTTAGCGCCTTCAATGTCCATTTTATTTGCGATTACAACCATTGGCTTTTTTATAAGTTGTTCATTAAATTCCTTTAATTCTTTATTAATTTTTTCAAAATCTTCTATTGGATTTCTACCAAAATACCCACTCATATCCACTATATGAGCAATTACTTTAGTTCTTTCAATATGTTTTAAAAATTTATCCCCTAGTCCAGCCCCAAGACTTGCCCCTTCTATTAATCCAGGTAAATCTGCTACAACAAAACTTCTATTATCAATAGTTTTTACTACTCCTAAATTAGGATTTAATGTGGTAAACTCATAAGCTGCAATTTTAGGTTTAGAAGCACTAATTATAGATAAAAATGTAGATTTACCCACGCTAGGCATTCCAACTAAACCTACGTCTGCTAAAAGTTTTAATTCTACTTTTATTTCTCTTTCTTCACCAGGTTCTCCATATTCACTTATTTCAGGAGCAGGATTATCATGAGTAGCAAAAGCTTTATTTCCTCTTCCTCCTCTTCCTCCTGAAGCAATAACAGCTTGTTCTTTATTTTTAGTCAAATCCGCTATTATAAGTCCTGTTTCATTATCAGTAATAGTAGTTCCGGGAGGTACTTTAACAATAATATCAGGTGCATTTTTACCATTTCTATTACTACCTTTACCATGTTCTCCTCTTTTACCTTTTAAAAGTTTTTGATAACGTAAATCAATTAAAGTTTTTAATCCTTCTGAAACTTCAAAAATAATATTACTTCCTCTTCCTCCATTTCCACCATCCGGCCCTCCAAGAGGAATATATTTTTCACGTCTAAAAGAGGTGCATCCATCTCCACCTTTTCCTGCAATTACTTTTAATATAACTTCATCAATAAACATAATGATCACCCTTTAGTACTTATTATATGGATAAATATACCATTAGTCAATAATTTACTTTTATTAAAAAAGTAAAAAATAGTTCATTCTATTTTTTACTTGAAGAAAACAATGAAACTGCTATAAGTAATATTATTATACCTATTAAAACCATTATTACTATGTTTATATTTTGAGGATTATTAGCGGCATCTTGAACAATTGTTGCAGTTAATAAATAATCTGAACAATGATCTAAATTAACTAAAATATAACCTTCTTTGTCCACTGTGTAACTATCTTTATATCTTAATAATTCTATATCTTCATCATAATAATACATGTTTATTTTATCATAAGGATTATATTTATCCTTAACATACACTTTTACTTTAGTATTTTTCGGAAGTAATCCATGATGATCAAAAGAAAGTATTTTCATATCATTATTTAAATCAACTGTTTTTCTTAAAAATTCAGATTCAAAATCCATATCTAAATTTAAATTTTCATGATTTTCAATTTCTTTTTTATCAAATATCCAAGAATATATTATTTTAGTGCCAGACTTGTAACTATAAGTAATAGTATTGTTATCACTAGCTTTTTCTAAAACTAAATTTCCGGTATTTTTAACTACTTTATTAGTATTAATTTTAGGCTGGAAAAAAGGGGTTAAAATAATAATCCCTATCAATAATGAAACACTAAGTATACCTATTTTTATGTATTTCATAAATTAACCTCCTTTTATTCCCCAAAAATTTAAACTTGTCCTAATAAAACTCCTAATAACATCCATCCGCTATATACTATTCTTATAAATATTGGTGATACAATAGTTTCTGTTTTTACATAAGAAACGGCAATTGCTGCTCCGAATAATGCATAAGGAATTATACATAATACATCATTTAAAGAAGTCGCGGTGTACCCTATCATATAAAAACCATAAACTAAACTTGAAATTATTACATAAAGTACTTTATTTGATATTATATTTTTAAATGTTTTTCTGAATGCTATTTCATCTGTGAATGAGGACACAATAAAGGTTAACCATACTGCATATAATGGAGATGCTGGCCACAACGTACTTATACCTACTTGTGAATGAGAACTTGTAGTAGCTCCACCTGTTAAATTATAAATTAACATTGTAGAAAGTGGCATTAAGATAAATCCCAACAAGAAAAACCCTAATGAAATTAATATAGTTTTAACTGGACGTTTTTTAAATTTATTCCATTCCTTTTTTAGTTCTTTTTTGTAAAGTATAAAAAGCACAGCTATAAAAATTATATCAAATAAGCTTCTTATAATTATTTGAATAGTATTTGAATCTACTACTGATGGTAGTAAAAATCCCAGAAAGTATGGATATAAGAAGTATAAAACTAAAACAATTATTGCAGTTGTTAATTTATCCATATTTTTCACAATAAAACTCCTCCTTTATATTTAAAAAGTATAAAACTTGTATAATCGTTAGAAGTGGTTACATAATAAACATAACCACTTATAATTAAATTATAGCCACCAGAACCATTTCCACATATTCTACACCTCCCTTCATATCATCTAGTTTTACAATTATATTTTAGCACCATAAAAAAAAAAGACAATCTTTCTCGTCTTTTTTTTATAATTGACAGTCAATTAAATTGTTTCGTAAACACTAACTTGTTTTTTATCTTTTCCTTTGCGTTCATACTTAACATACCCATCAATTGTAGTGTATAATGTATGATCATTTCCCATACCTACATTTGTTCCTGGATATATTTTTGTTCCACGTTGACGATATATAATGCTTCCAGCAGTGATAAATTCACCATCACTAGCCTTAGCTCCTAATCTTCTACCAGCAGAATCTCTACCGTTTGAAGATGAACCTTTACCTTTTTTATGCGCAAATAATTGAATATTTAACTTCATTAATTCCATATTACTGCACCTCCTCTATTTTAATATATTTATCGTAATCTGTTTCTAATTCTCTAAGCAAATTTACCATGTTTTGTATTAAAATATCTATTACATCAGTATGCTTTAAAATTTCCACTTTAATAAAGCCATCACTATCTAAATAATTTAAAGCATCACAATCTATACTCAGAATCCCATTAATTGTAGTAATTACTATACTACTAACTGAAGCACACACTATATCTTTTCCTCTTTCATCGTAATCCGAATGTCCAGATATAGTTATTTTTGTAATAAGATTTTCCTTTTTTTCAATACTAACACTTACCATACTACCACTACGCTTCTATTTTAGTAATAACAAGTTTTGTATATGGTTGTCTATGTCCTTGTGTTCTATGGTAATTTTTCTTTGGTTTATATTTGTAAACCACAATTTTCTTTTGTTTACCATGTTTTTCTACTTTTGCAGTAACTTTCGCACCACTAACGTAAGGGTTCCCTATTTTTCCATCAACCATCAAAACATTATCAAAAGTAATAGTTTGACCTGCTGGAACATCAAGTTTTTCTACATAAATTACTGAATCCTTGGTAACAATATATTGTTTACCACCAGTTTCTATAACTGCTTTCATAATTAACCTCCTTATTAATTTTCTTAAGACTCGCCATTAAGGTAATACATTTTCAACCTTTTCTGTGCGGTTGTAAGGCGGAGGCCCTACAAACAGTGATAATTTTATCATATTAATGAATTTTAGTCAATTTTATTGAATATTTTTTCCAAATTTATTTTTTAAAATCTTTTTTTCTGTTATATATTCCCCATTTCTTTTAAAAACATGATTATAATCCCTATACATTTTACCAATATTTTCATTTTTAATTACCTTGGTTTTGTTAAATTTAAGTGAATATAAATACCTTTCAAATATAAATTTAGTACATATCAAATTATGATTTCTTTTCTCTTTAAATATTTGATTTAATAATAATCCAACAATTAATAATATATTCATATTTAAATAGTTAGTTATTGAAAAAATGATAAATAAAATTACAAAAATTATTGATATAAAAATTGAAATTGAATGCGAAAGTTTAAAAGAAAAATATTTACTTAATCCTAAATTTACTAATTTAATTCCATCAAGAGGGTATACTGGAATTAAATTAAATAAAAGTATTGAATAATGATAATGTTTAAACATTAAATATGTAGTTTCTGTCATTAAATAATTATTAAACAGGATAGTTATAAATATAAAATATAAGATTTGTACTAATAATCCTGAGATTACAATTAAAAATTCTTCTTTAATAGGTTTATTTAATATTTCATCAAATTCTATATAACCCCCAAATGGATAAAAATTGATAACTTTAACTTTCCAATTTAAAGTTAAAGCAACTAAAGTATGCCCCAATTCATGAATAAAAATTATAGAGGAAAATATAAAAAACTCTTTAAATAATCCAGTTATAATAGAAGTAAATGCTAAAAAAAAGAATATAGGATGAATATTAACTTTCTTTAATATATTCTTTATAATCAATGTATTTACCATCCTTTTGATATACTAAATATAAAGTTTCATCTTTAACCTCTCCTAATAAATTTCCTTTTTCTACATAATCATATAATTTAACATTTACATTTTCTAAGTTACCATACCACATATCTATTCCATTAACTTGTTGAATTATAATTATATTTCCATAACCTTCTTTTTCTCCAGAAAATACTACTAACCCGCTTTCTTGAATAGGTACTAAATAATTTTTATCAACTGTAAGTTTAACCCCCTCTAAATATTTACTACTTTCTTTATATTCTAACTTTTCATTAAAGGTAGTTTCTACATTATCTTTAAAAATTTTTAAATCTTTAAACGGAAGCGCAGAACCTAAATATTTTGTATAAAGTTTATTAACAGAAGCAAAAGAAAAATTTTTATCATATACATTTTGTTTTATAATAGCTTTAAACTTATCACTATTTTTAGTAACAATTAAAACAGCTAATACTAAGATGCCAGTTATTAATAATTTATATCCAAAGTTTTTAATATATTTTGTTTTATTTTTAGTTTTGTTAGAACTATTATTCTTCATTTTTAATTTTCTTTTTATTTCATTGATATCTTTGTCCATTATTTATCACCAATAAAATATATGTTTTAAATTTTAAATAATGATAAAAGAAAAAGAATACTTAATGTATTCTTTAAGGAATAGTTATATATCTTATATTTATATTATCATTTGCTTCACCAGTACTCTTAGCAAAGTTAAATAGACCTGCAGATGCTTTATCGCTATATAATCCTCCTCTATGATAGAATGGATTATCTGTATCAAGTACTCTAGCGGTATCGCTATACCAATGACTTGTTTCATAAGTTGCATCTCCTAAGATATAAGTTTTACTTGGAGTGTAACTATCATATAACTTTTTGTTTGCTGCTGTCGTAAAGAAGTCTGCATTTGTAAGTCCTGATGAACCTAGAGAATTATTATAGTTTGCCATTACATATTCTGACATTCCTCCTACCATGTCATATATTCCATATATATTACCTGTAGTACTTGCTCCGGTTCCTCTTAAAGTTGTTTTTTCACCTTTACATTTTTTTATGAATGTAGAACTGCAAGAATATCCATCGTAAGAGTAAGTTTGTTTATTTAAAGTTGATATAGCGTCTGGAGTAAGAAAGACATTTCCACCTGCTACTCCTCCTCCACTTCTTCCTGAAATTAAATCTTCACTTGAATTTATAAATACTTCTTTATTTACTCCTGTAAAATCATTATTCCCCATTTTTCCATATTTACTTTGACTTAAGTATGCGATTGCTCCCCATTCAGTGTTTTTCATCATGTGAGTACTTGGAACATATGAAATAATATTATCATTATAATAATCAATTATATCTTTAATTGAACCTCCAGAAAATAGGTCTGTATTATATGCTAGAGAGTTTTCAAATTTATCAACCCAAAATCCAGATAACTCTTTATCCCAGCCTCCTTGATCGTAAGCTGTTGTTTTATATACTTTACTTCCGTCTCTAAATGCTGGATGAGTATAGTATTCTGTTTTAGCTACTCCACTTGTATTTATACTTACTCCTGTTGAAGCTACGCCTTGTTCAAATACTACATCAATAGTTGGAGGTTGACTAACCATACTACTACTTCCTACATTACTAGTAATTCTATATTTATATCTTGGTATCCAAACAAAAAACTGCAAAATATCATTTTTTTCTATTGGCGTTCCTGGTTCAGCGTCTAAATATTCTTGACGAGATTTGCTAGTTATTGGAGTATCACAGTAAGGAATCAATTCATTAATAATACCTGACAAATCGCCAGCATCCGAAGCATCAATACTTCCACTTTTGTTAATATCTCCACGTTCTAACCACTCTTGATCTGTGAGTCCTGTATTATCTATTCCTAAATTCTTTCTTAATATATTATCAACATCTTCCTGTGTAAGATCTCCATCTTTATTAACGTCACCTAATACCCCATCCCATACTTCACAAGTACTTGCATTTTCTTTTACCATAACTGCATTAGCCCACATTTGATTTCCGTAGTTATACCATGTTGTAACATCAGTTTTTACCCAAGTATCATTTATTTCATCATATCTTACTGGAATCATTCCTTCTGCTAATACTGGTGCATTAGCTCCACTTTTATCTTTAAAAGGATCTACCTCGTCT
Source organism: uncultured Bacilli bacterium (assembly GCA_944372455.1). Lineage (GTDB taxonomy): Bacteria > Bacillota_I > Bacilli_A > RF39 > UBA660 > SIG205. Next base: position 3,945 of record CALVZF010000013.1, on the reverse strand, counting down.
ATTTGTGAAGACTCTAGTAAGATTTTGCCATGGTAATGTTTACCAATAACACTATTTGGTGCATCTGAAGAGATCCACATTTTTATATTGTAAGTTTTACTTTCATTAGGTAATAAAACTCCACTAGTAAAAGCCTTTCCATCATAAGAAGAAAGTTTCTCAGGATTAGTATTATAAGCTCCACTAACACTAAATTTTATATAATTACTATCTATTTTATTTGTTAAACATCCATCTGAAGCCATTGCTGCTTCATCATCTACAATTTTTAAAGAATAATTTGAAGCTAAATTTCCTGTATTCTTAATAGTAAAGGTGTAAGGTGTTAAGTTAGCAGCATCACTATCAGCTACAGGGAAATCTAATTCGCTACCTAACGAATTAGAATCAGATGAAATAGTAAGTTCCAAATTCCCAACTATTAAATTTTGTTCCTTTTCTGAATTATCACTCCATACAAAAGCAGCTAAGGAAACTCCAATCGTACACATTACAGTTGCAAGTACCGAAACAAATGTAATAATTACTTGTTTATTTAATTCACTATCTCCGTTTTCATTTTTACTGAAAAATAAATTTTTAATCTTTTTCATAAGCACACACTCTTTCAAATAACATACTGACGACTGTTATACTATTCTAGAAAAATTATATAATATTCTATCTTTCTAGTCAATAATTTTTATTATTTTAGAAAAAGAAGAAGTAAAATTTTACTTTTATTTTATAAGTTTTTTTACTTTCTCCAATGCACATTTTTCAATTCTAGAAACTTGAGCTTGGCTTATACCTAATTCCTTAGAGATTTCCATTTGGGTTTTTCCTATAATAAATCTTTCATTGATAATTTCCTGTTCTCTATTTTTTAGTTGTCTCATTGCTTTATCAATTGCTATTTTTAGATCTAAATCTTTAGATGAGGTTACATCTTCTAATTGATCACATAAATATATTGTATCACCACCATCATTATATATTGGTTCAAACATACTTACAGGATCTTTTAAAGCTTCTAAAGCATTTATCACTTCAAATTCAGTTACTTCTAATTTTTCTGCTATTTCTTTTGTAGAAGGTTCTTTGCCTTTATCTAAAGTTAGTTCATCTTTGATTTTAAGTGCTTTATAAGCAATGTCTTTAACACTTCTAGAAACTCTTACTTGATTGTTATCTCTAATATACCTTTTAATTTCACCTAGAATCATCGGAACAGAGTATGTTGAAAATTTTACTCCATAACTTAAATCAAAATTATCAATAGCTTTTAATAATCCTACACATCCTATTTGAAATAAGTCATCTAAATTATCTACCTTGGAAGAAAATTTTCTCAAAATACTTAATACTAGTTTTAAATTACCATTAACTAAATCTTCTCTAGCAAACTTATCCCCATTTTTCATTTTTATAAATAATTCTTCCATTTCTTCACTAGTTAAAACTTTGATATTTGATGTATTCACGCCACTTATTTCTACTTTATGACGTGCCATAAAAAATCTCCTTTCATCATAATAATGGTAGAAAAGAGATTTTTTTATTCAAATTTTAATAATCATCTAAAAAATGGTGTATTATTCCATCTTTTTTATAGGAAATTATTGTTTCTAAATTAATATTTTCAACACTTTTAAAAATGTTATAATCTAAATTTTTATTTATTTTTCTAAATTCATTAATTAATTTTTTCATTTCTTTACGTTTTGAATTATTTTCTATATCATTTTTTTCTGTAAATTTACAAGCACAATTTAAAAAAGTTAAATGATTACTTTTAGCCCACGAAATAATATCTGCTTCTTTAACTAAATATAATGGTCTAATTAATTCCATACCTTCAAAGTTAGTTGAATGAAGCTTTGGCATCATAGTCCTAATTTCAGATCCATATATCATACTAAGTAAGATAGTTTCTATTACATCATCAAAATGATGACCAAGTGCGATTTTGTTACATCCTAATTTTTGAGCTTTATCGTATAGAAATCCTCTCCTCATCCTTGCACATAAATAACAAGGGTTCCCATTTGTAGTATTATCTACTACATCAAAAATATTAGATTCAAAAATGGTAATTGGAATATCTAATTTTTTGGCATTGGATTTAATTTGTTCTAAATTTTCAGAAGCATATCCTGGATTCATTACTAAAAATTCCAAGTCAAAATTTACTTTACCATGACGTTTTAATTCTTGCATACATTTAGCTAATAAAAAAGAATCTTTACCCCCAGAAATACAAACTGCAATTTTATCGTTTTCATTTATAAGTTGATATTCTTGTACTCCTCTTATAAATCTAGCCCATATTTGTTTTCTATATTTTTTGATAATACTTTTTTCTATTTCTTTTACCTCATTCATAATATCACCTAAAAACTAAATATAGTATATCAGAAAATAATAAAGAAAGTAACAAAATACTTTCTTTATTTAGAATATTTATTATCTAGTTAAAATGTACCTAGTAGAAGTCTTAGTATCAGCATCTCCAGTGTTAGTTCCATAACTAAATATTCCTGAATTAGCCCCTCCATCATAAGCGCCACCTCTTACTAAAAAGGGCTCATCTATACCTAAGGTACCAGTTGTATCATTATACCATCCACTTGTTTCATGTGTGGCATCTCCTAATATATAAGTTTTACTTGAATTGTAACTATCATAGTATTTTTTATTTGCTTCATTTGTAAAGAAATCTGCTGTAAGTCCTGATGAAGCTAGTGAATTATTATAGTTTGACATTACGTATTCATTGGCATTTCCATTCATATCGTATACTCCATATACTGTTCCTGTGGTACTTGCTCCGGTTCCTTTTAAGATATCTTGATTATTTGGACACAAAGTAACTATACATTCAAATCCATTATATCTATATCCTCCACCTGAAAAACTTGCGGCATTTGGACTTCCTCCACTTCTTCCTGAAATAAATTTTGAATTTCCATTAATATAAATTTCTTTATTAGCGCCTGTAAAGTTAGTATTACCCATCTTTCCATATTTACTTTGTGAAAGGTAGGCTATCGCCCCCCATTCGGTATTTTTTATCATGTGGTATTCTGCTTTTGTTTTAGGTGAATAATCGCTATTCAGCCATTCATAATTATCAACATAATCTGTTATGGTATAATCTACCATAGCATCAGCACTAATATCATAGGTACCCGAATTGTCAAATTTATCTACCCAAAAACCAGATAATTCTTTATCCCAACCAGATTGGTCGTAAGGAGTTTCCTTATATACTTTACTTCCATCTCTGAATGCTGGATGAGTATAATATTCTGTTTTAGCTACTCCACTTGTATTTATACTTACTCCAGTTGAAGTAACACCACTTTCAAACTCTACATCTATCATACTTGGTAAGGCTGTACTCCCTGTATTATTTATTCTATATTTATATCTTGGTATCCAAGTATACATAAATTCTGTATTGATTGGACTTATTATTGTTCCTGCAGGAGCAGCTAGATATTCTTCTTTAGTTCTATTATTACTTGTTTCTTCTGTACAAATACCATTAATTAACATGTCGATAATTTTAGCAGCATCCAATGTACTCACTTTTCCATTTCCATCAACATCTGCACGATTAAGCCATTCTTCTTGGGAAAAATCACCTTCACTCCCTCCAATGAATGAATTAATTATCATCTCGCTATCTTCTTTTGAAAGATCGCCATCTGGTTCAGGAATATTTTCAATATTATTTTTTCTATCCCAAAGATAGCCAGCACCTGTAACATCACCAGTTATGCCATCCCATTCGTAGCAATTTCTTTTTGTTTCATAAATAGCTACCGCATTAGCCCACTCTTGTTTAGAATAGTCATACCAACCTAAATCTCCTCCTGCTTTTACCCATACGTTGTTTGTTTCATCATAAACTACTGGTATCATTCCTTCTGCTAGTTTTCCTTCATTTACTATCCCTTC